>JAWXTR010000163.1:0-2391 GCA_044433365.1 Rikenellaceae bacterium | reverse complement strand
CGATATTTTTCACTATTAAATCTCAATATAGAACCACTATATTTTCGATTCAATAGCAAAAAATCTCATCTCCAATAGCACTATTAAAAATACACCAATAATTATTTTACCCTACTTATAATTTGTAATTTGTAATTAATCATTTATAATTTGTAATTTGTAATTTATAATTTAAAAAATGAATTATACCGAATATAAAATAGATTTTAAAGAGAGTGGAAACGCCGATAGTGCAGAGATTGCAATGGCTCTACTTTCAGATATGGGCTTTGATAGTTTTGATGATAACTCTAATGAACTGCTTTGCTATATAGAGCAGTCGCAATTGGAGTTAAATAGCGACGAAATTGCTGAGTATGTGTCTGAGCTACAGGGTGCAGGAGCATCTGTAACAATTAAAGCTATCGAAACTGTAAATTGGAATAAGGAGTGGGAGTCGAATTTTCAACCTATTGATATAGACAATATTTGTCGTATCCGTGCCCCTTTCCACGACTCAAATCCAGAGGCAAAGCATGAGATTGTGATAATGCCAAAGATGTCGTTTGGTACAGGTCACCACGCTACTACCTACCTTATGACCAAAAATATCTATTCCCTTGATATTACTGGCAAAAAAGGGTTAGATATGGGTAGTGGTACAGGAGTGTTGGCAATTGCTGCGCTTCAAGCAGGTGCTTCGCAGATGGATTGTATAGATATTGATGATTGGGCAGTAGAAAACTGCAAAGAGAACCTTGAGGCAAATGGTTGCAGTAGTTTAAGCAGAGCTATTTTAGGCGATGCAAGCTCAATTGAGGGAAATCACTACGATTTTATTCTTGCTAATATCAATCGTAATATTTTACTAGCTGATATGCCTCGATATGATGCAACACTACAAAGCGGAGGATTACTACAAATGAGCGGTTTTCTTGAAATAGACCTTGAAGATATTGAGAAAAAAGCTGAATCTCTCGGCTATAAAAGAGTAAAATATGAGGTCAAAGATAACTGGTGTTGCGCCCTGTTTCAAAAATAACCATAGTGCACTGCATAGAATGATAATTTTAGAAGTTCACTTAACAGATGTTGCAGCGTAACTTGCTGCTCCTATACGTTGGATGCAAACTATTCAAAATATGGTTGCAGATGATATCTCTACTCTTGTCGATTTATAATCTAGTGCAGTTCTTAAAGAATTAGCTGAAAAAATCGATTGAGCTATTGCAGCAGAATAGTTTTTCGGTTGTGATAAAGTTATTTAGTTTATGGGAACTTCTAAAAATTGGATTTTAACGCTTTTTCATTTTGAGGCTTCATCTTTGAATTTTACAAAATGCACCGTAGTCACCGCTACGCCCACATTTTGCAAAATCCAAATCTAAAACCTCAAAATAAAAAATCGAATAAAACCAATTATTAGAACTCCCCTTATTTAATATAGGGTGACTCAAAAGTAACTAAATTTACTTATAATTAAACAATCCAGACCATTACCCCCACTCACAATGCTTGTGAACAGGGGTGACGGTCTGGATTTTTGATTGTGGGTCACCCACTTTTTTGCAAATTAATAACGGGGAATTTTATAGGCGTATTCGTAAAACCCCTTTTGCGAATTTCCCTTTTAAGGCTTCAAATTAAAGGGAACTTCTAATAATTGGATTTTAACGCTTTTTCATTTTGAGGCTTCATCTTTGAATTTTACAAAATGCGCCGTAGGCACCACTACGCCCACATTTTGTAAAATCCAAATCTAAAACCTCAAAATAAAAAATCGAATAAAACCAATTAAGTAGTGTAAAACAATTATTGCCATATTCTTAATAGCACTCTTGGAGCGATATTTTTCACTATTAAATCTCAATATAGAACCACTATATTTTCGATTCAATAGCAAAAAATCTCATCTCCAATAGCACTTTTAAAAATACACCAATAATTATTTTACCCTACTTATATAGGCGTAATTTATCGCTTTTGCCATTAATGATTTTGGAGTGTGATAAATCGATTCATCCATTACCCACTTCTCAAATGATCTGAGTATAGGGTACGACTTTTCCTTTCGCTCTCGAAGAGTTTCCTCAATTGTTGCTTCTCTTTCCCTTAAATTTGCCTCTATCGTGTAAAGTAAAGCTATATAATCTAATGCTTTTTGTGCTTTAGGGTCAACCTCTAGTGCATTCTCAAACTTTCTACGTACATGAGCTAAACACCCTAATAGAAGGACTCCTTTTTTTTCCTCATAGATATTAAGTAGTGTAAAACAATTATTGCCATATTCTTAATATCGCTCCAAGAGTGCTATTAAGAATATGGCAATAATTGTTTTACACTACTTAAATTATACCTATTTCTTCTACGAATATTTAGGCTTACACCCTCCATTAGAAGTACTAATTCATC
>JAWXTR010000162.1:0-2793 GCA_044433365.1 Rikenellaceae bacterium | reverse complement strand
TAAATATAAAAATGGAGTTTGTTGTCGAAAATTTGAATATTTTTGACATATTTTGGTGTGAAAATTTGGTTAATTCAAATATTTGTTTAAACACACACACACACACACACACACACACACACACTTACATAGCCTATTATACAACCCAAATAAGGCTAGTAAAATATTGACAATAAAGAGCTTGCAAAAGAGATTTTTATCTTTTTTGCAGGCTCTTTATTGTTTTTTATTTGATACAAACAATAACAAATAACAATATGAAAAAATTATTTATTCTACTACTTCTCTCGATTCCTATAGTAGGAGTTGCATCGGCACAAAGTTCTCTTAGTGGGACGGGTGCTACAGAAAACAGTTCCCAATTTAACATTAGAACAAACATGCTCTACTGGCTTGGTGGAAATGCCAATATCGGTGTAGAGTGGACTCCCAAAAATAGCCGATTAGGGGTTGTCGTAAATGGTGGTTACTCACCCCTAGCCTCTACCGATTGGAATCATAATCTTGGAGGATGGTTTGCAGCCCCAGAGGTGAGATATTATATTGGGAAAAGCGAAAATTGGTTTGTCGGAGCGCAGTTTTTAGCAGCCGACTACAACGTAAAGCTAAGCGAAACAGGCTATCAAGGCTCACTTATGGGCGGAGGAGTCACTGCAGGGTATAAACTCCCTATTTCAAGAGTTTTAGACCTAGATTTCTCGCTTGGTATGGGCTATGGTACACTAAAATATGACTCATATTATAAACACGAAAACGGTACTAATATATATATTGAGCAGGGGGTTGAAACGAGCAAATTTATCCCTATTCAAGCAGGTGTTTCATTAATCTTTAAACTGTAAACCGATATGAGAAAGATAATATACACAGTTGCAATAGCCTTTTTAGCAGTAAGTTGCTATAAAAGCGATATTTACAACACTCCAAACCCTACAGAGGGCACAACGAAGGTGACTGTAGAGTGGTCGCTACTACACGATGGCGATAGCGCACCAACCACATATACTATATTACAAGGGGGAGTTGAGCAACAGATGAATTCAACCACAAATACCTTTATTTTAGAGCCTACAAACGATGAAGAGTTTGTAGTCTACAACTCACCATCAGGAGTTGTAATCAAAGATGGTGTTGCATCGCTTGGTGAGATGACACGCACAGCGGTAGACCCAGAGATAATGCCCGAAAATCTCTATTATGGTGTTGGAAAGATAGATTTTATCGAAGATTACATCTCAACCGACAAAATCACCACAAAAAGAGGTACAGCACCGCTAACCATAAAGCTGAGTTACGACCAGAGTGAAGCTAAAAATATCGGTAGCGTAAAGGTGGAGCTTAGCGGTATAGCCTCTGAGCGTAATTTGCGAAGCGATGCACTTAGTAGTGGTGTAACTCTTACGCAATACCCTACAATCGACACCGAAAATTCGGAGATAACGCTTCAATACAACATTTTAGGAACGACAAGCGACTTTCAAGAGCTAAAAATCACCCTTACCACTACCGACAATCAACAGAGAGTGGTAGTATCGGATATAAGCTCCCAATTTTTAGGCTTCAATAGCGCAATGAATCCTCTTACGCTTTCGGGCAATATGAATTTGCCTGCTGATTTGGAGATCGAAGGCTCTATTTCTGACTGGATGGATGTTGTTGTTGGGGATGGAGAGGCGATTTAATTTAATTCGTAATTCGTAATTCGTAATTCGTAATTCATAATTCGTAATTCATAATTCATAATTCGTAATTGCTGAGTTAGATAACAGAGTTATCATCAATAATATTCAGCAAATTAGTAAAATAATTTTAATATGAAAAAACAGATAATTATAGCATTAGCAGCAGTGGCTCTGCTCTCATGTAGCAAAGAGAGTAGCGAGCCGCAGCAGTCAGTAGAGCAAAAAGTAGAGGCTCTTTTTAGTAAAGCTACAATCACTCGTAGTATAGAAAACAGCTGGTTGAAAGATGATACAATAGGTATTTCAATGGTAGAGCAGTCGACAATAGCTATTAGTGATAGCAAAGCAAATATACCATATTTAGCCAACCAAAGCGGAGCTACAACCGCCTTTTCTGCTCAAAATAGCGTAATATACCTACCGCAAGATGGCTCGACGGTAGATTTCTACGCCTACCACCCTTATCAGTCGACTATGACAGGTAGCGGAGATTACAGCGTAGATTTATCAGTCGATAGCAACGCAAAATCAGACCTATTGCGTGCAGTTGTAACTAGCAAAAGCAAGTCAGATAGCGCAGTAGAGTTAAATTTCTCTCACCGATTATCGTTTTTAACCATTAATTTCACTTTAGGTAGTGGAGTAGAAAGCAGCGAGGTGAAAGCCAAAATTTTAGGCATCAAAACCACCGCCAACTACAATATTTTCAGCGATAGTTTCGATAATATTCCCACCGCTGAGGATTGTCTACTAGAAATTTCAGACTCTACCGCTTCGCTTATGGTGCTACCACAATCATTAGCTAGCGATACAGAGGTAGTTTTCACCGTTGGCAATGATGAATATATTTGGAAAATGGATAAAATAGAGCTAGAAAAAGGGCGTAACTATATATATAATGTCACTATCCACAAAACCTCTATTACTCTCGATGGTAGTACTATTACCGATTGGATTGCTGATGATTCGGCAGAGAATGGAGAGGTTTTTTATTAATTCATAATTTATAATTCATGCGAATAAAGGTTTGAAATTTTAAGCTATTTTTCTGGATTTTTCTCAAAAACTATTTCCGCACACAGCAGTAGAGACGTAGCCCTGCTACGTCTAA
>JAWXTR010000161.1:0-2921 GCA_044433365.1 Rikenellaceae bacterium | reverse complement strand
CGTCTGTAATACAAATCGTTATGTTTTAAAAAAAGGGTTTGAAAACAATTCGGGGTGTTGGCGACTCAGCAGTAGAGACGTAGCCCTGCTACGTCTGTAACACAAATCGTTATGTTTAAAAAAAGAGGGTTTAAAACAATTCGGGGTGTTGTTTTCAGACGTAGCCCTGCTACGTCTCTACTGCTGGGTGCAGAAACAGTTTTTGAAAGGCGTATTCGTAAAACTACTTTTGCGGATACGCCTGCATAATTTAAACAAATATAGTTAGTGAACCTTTAACGATATATAACTCTTTAATATCGCATCGTTTAATCTCAATTGATTTGTGCTGTGGATTCGCAACAGCAAGCTCAATATATTCGTCGTTTTCGCACTTTCTTAAATATCTGGTTACGATAAATGACTCGGTTACAACCAAATACATCTCACCATAAAGTACGTAATCGCTTTTAGAGTGTTGGACAAACACAACAGAGCCTTGTTTGATTGCTGGCTCCATTGCAGGGCCATGAAATTTAAACGAAAAATCGCACGCCTCAACCATAGGCATAGAAATATAATAGGTAGGTCGAGTAATATTTCTATCATCAATGACCGTTGCTAGATCCATATCATAATATGGCACAGATTTTAAGTTGTTAGGTTCGATAGTACCCGAAGTTAGTTTGTCAGCAAACATATTACCTTCACCTAAGATAAGCCACATTTTATTTATCTCAGGGAATCGTTCGACAATCAAACCAGCAAGCTCTTTGCTGATGCCATTATTACCTTTTTTTATTTGATAAATATTTTCCGAACGCTTCAATGAAATCTCTTTCGCAAAAGCGTTAGCAGTCATCTTTGTGTAATTTAATACAGCTTCTATCCTCTGCCAGCAGCTTAATTTCTTTACCATAATATATAAATATCAGTTTAGTATAGGTGTAATTTCAAATTGTCTCTATTTTCTGATTTTAAATTTTAGGTGAGTTTTAAAAATCACCTAAAATACGCATTATCACAATCACTATAATTTTTACGTAAAATTTTTCAAATTTTTTTGACAAAAAAACTCTAAAATAGTCTCTGTACAACGTTGAGAGAGGTTTTTATACTGCAAATATATTAAATTATTTGTAATAAACAGCCTATTTTTGCAATTTCGGACAAAATATGTTTAATTTAGACTAAAAAAAGGCTATTTTTGAGATAAATCTTTACGAATAACCACCTCAACATCATTTTCCCCTACTGCTCCACTACGTGTAGCACCACTAAAAACCATCTCTTCAAGCTGCTTATACATCTTAGCTACTCGCTTAGGATATTTCTCATATAGATTGATTTTTTCAGATGGATCATCCTTTAAATTGTATAGCTGCATATCGAGATAATTCTCTTTTTGTGCCACTTGAATTGTAGGTTTGCCCGATTTACTACCAGAGTGTGGGCAAGCACACAATTTCCAGTCTCCAACTCTCAGTGCAAAATATCCATCACATGAATGGTGAATTATTGGTCTATCCATATCCCCTTTTTTACCTTGTAGCATTGGAAGAATCGAGAAGCTATCTTCAGCTGCATTTGAAGGAAGATTGTAATCAGTAATATCGGCACAAGTTGCCATAAGAGTAGCAAGTGTTATAGGAGCTTCAGCAGTAGAGCCAGCCTCTACCTCACCTTTCCACTCTACAATATATGGAACTCGATGACCACCTTCAAAAATATCTCGTTTTCTACCTCGATAGATAGAGTTTGGATAGTGACCAGTAGCCTCAATATCGACGATATTAGCCTCTGGCGAACATCCATTATCAGTTGTAAAGATTATTATAGTATTTTCCTCAATTCCAGCCTCTTTTACAGCCTCTCTTACACGTCCCACCATGCTATCTACATATAATACAAAATCACCGTAGGGTGTTGCTCCACTTTTACCTTGAAACTCTGCTGGTGGAAGAATTGGAGTGTGAGGCGCAGTCATTGGGAAATAGAGAAAAAATGGTTTATCCTCCTTTGATTTCTCTTTAATATACTCAACCGATTTATCAGTTAAGTGCTCTAATGTACCTCCAATATCAAAATCTTCAGCTATTGGTCCATTTCTATAAAAGCCTAACCCTGTCTGTTTTTCAATGTATCCATTAATAGGGGTTGCAAAGTTGTGATTTTCGATATATACATAAGGCGAAAAATCTAGCGAAGCAGGAATTACATACGAATATTCAAATCCATTATCATTGGGAGAGGTAATTACACCCTTTGCTGTAAGATCTACATCGCCTCTTTTTTCTGAATTACGATACCAATCCATACCTAGATGCCATTTCCCAATGGCAGCCGTTGAATAGCCCTGCTCACCAAGCATTGTAGCTACAGTCATTCTATCCTTTTCAATTAGTGGCGCACTATCACCAACTAATACACCCTCTTGAAGCGGAGAACGCCAATTATAACGCCCCGTAACCACTCCATAACGAGTAGGTGTAGATACGCTCGAAGTTGTGTGAGCATCGGTAAATCGCATTCCACACGATGCCATATCGTCAAGATTTGTGGTTTTAAATTTTGAATTTGAATCGAATGCCGAAACATCTCCATAGCCCATATCATCAGCTAAAATAAAGATAATGTTTGGCTTCGATTTTTGCGCTGCAAGTAGCATAACAGGAAACATAAATGCTCCTAAAAGTGTAATTTTTTTCATAATTTGGTTGTAGTTAGTAAAATATTAATAACTCTAATTTATAATGCGAATAAAGGTTTGAAATTTTTGAGCTATTTTGAGCTATTTTTGCAACTCGAATTATAAAAAAATAACTTTTATTAATGCTTTTTTAGAAAAAGCACGCCCAAAGGGCTGGCAAAAATCGTTCGTTTCCACTCACGGCTTCGCTCCGCTCGCAAAAAGCGGAAGAAGGTTTTTCAAACCTTTATTG
>JAWXTR010000160.1:0-3070 GCA_044433365.1 Rikenellaceae bacterium | reverse complement strand
GGACGAGAAGAAGGACGAGAAGAAGGACGAGAAGAAGGAAGAGAAGAAGGACGAGAAGAAGGACGAGAAGAAGGCAAGAAAGAGGCTATTATTGCAATTGCCATTTCAATGAAAAATAGTGGTTTAACATCAGATATTATATCTAAAACTACAGGGTTATCGGTCGAAGAGATTGATAATTTGTAAAAAATGTGCTTTTTACAGTATTAAAATAGGCAAATTCGCATAAATCCCTTTAGCGAATTTGCCTCACAACTTTCTTTGAAAATTGTGCGCTCAGTGGTCTCGAAGAGCCACTGAAGGCGTGTTTTTGTTCACCTTTTCTTAAAAAGTGCAAAAATGGAGGTAATTCAGAGGTTTTTTAGGCACGTAACTATTTGTAAATTAACTTGATATTAGTTTTGTGAATGACCTTGTATAATTTAGGTTTAAACTTTAAAAGCTCTAAATCTGTTTTAATTTAGCAAACTTCAGCAATAGAGTTCTTGTGCCAGATTTTTCAAAATCTACAGTGGCTTTTACATCAGTTGATGTAGGTTGTAGGTTGGTAACCACTCCAATTCCGAAATTTCCATGTTCAACTCTATCTCCAACCTTAATTTTACTCACCATATTTTGTGAAGCGGTCTGCGAAGAGGTAGCGGTCGAAGTGCTAACCTTTTTAAATCGAGATGTGTCGAAAGAGGGAGGTGTAACTTTTGGTTGAGTCTCTCTTTGGGATGAAGAGTTGCTATAGTTCTGGCGACTATTTGTGCTGTTTGAACCTCTGTAGCCACCACTGTTACTATAATTGCTACTATTATTAGTTTTTGAACTGTCATATCCGCCATAGCTGCTTTTTTCACTCTTTTCTGAGCTAAAAGCACGTGAAACAACTCCAGTGTATTCATCTTCACAATCGTCAATATCAAGATATTCCGATTTTATCTCTTTTAAAAATCTGCTTGGGTTGGAATTTACTGAGCGTCCCCATTTATAGCGATTTTGGCATAGAGAGATGGTCAGACGATTGACTGCACGGGTGATGGCAACGTAGAAAAGTCTACGCTCCTCTTCCAGCTCTGCCAAGCTTCCAACGCTTCCCTCCAGTGGGAATAATCCCTCTTCTAAACCAACTATAAACACACGCTCAAATTCCAAACCTTTTGCTGAGTGAACGGTCATAAGTGTAACTTTTTCGCCATCCTCCTCTTCTTGTGTGTCGGAAGTAATAAGCACTACGCTTTCAAGCCATTCGCTAATAGATAAAGGTTCGTCACCCTCTTTTGCACGTTGGTCGGAAATCTGTTTTAGAGAGTTGAGAAGCTCTTCGACGTTTTGAAGTGCCGATTGATTTTCAACGCTTTTAGTCTCTTTGTAAAGTCTTATAATTCCTGCTGCATAACAAATCTCAAACATTGTTTCGTAGGCATCTTTCTGTTGAGCAGTAGAGATAAGATGGTTCATAACTTGAGAAAATTGCGCTATCTTACTCTGCACAATTCCCTTTATCGCTAACGAGCCATCTGCAATTTTAAACACCGTATCTAGCATAGTTAGCCCATTTTCACGAGCATAATCGCTAATTCGAACAGTAGAGGTGTTGCCAATTCCACGAGCAGGGAAATTAATTATACGAGATAGAGCCTCAGTGTCGTTACCATTAACTATAACACGAGCGTATGCTATCAAATTTTTAATCTCGGCACGTTGATAGAACGAAAATCCACCATATATTTTATATGGTATATTACGTTGGCGTAGAGCCTCTTCAAAGGTGCGAGATTGAGCATTTGTACGGTAAAGAATGGCAAAATCATTATAATTTTTACCATCTTTTTTAACTCCAGTCGAAATATCATTAGCAACATTAATAGCCTCTTCCTTGTCAGTGTAAAGTTTGTAAACCTTAATCTTTTCACCAACTTCACCAGCCGAAAACGACTCTTTTTTTAGTCGATTACTATTGTTAGCTATAACCGAATTTGCAGCGTTTACGATGGTTTGAGTAGAGCGATAGTTTTGCTCTAACTTATATAGTGCAGAAGATGGATAATCTTTTTGAAACTTTAAGATATTTTCGATTTTTGCACCCCTAAACGAATAGATACTTTGCGAATCGTCGCCCACAACTGCAATATTACCATGGCTCTGCGCAATTTTCTTAATTATAAGATATTGAGCTACATTAGTGTCTTGATACTCATCTACTAATATATATTTAAACTTATTTTGATAAATCTCTAATACTTGTGGAAAATCACGAAAAAGCAGATTTGTGTAGAGCAATAAATCATCAAAATCCATTGCGTTATTAGCCTTACAGCGCATCATATATTCACGATAAACATCCGAAAATTGCTCAATACCAAGCTCTCTATCTTCGGCTAAATATGTAGACATTGAGCTGTATGCAGCTGGAGTTACAAGATTGTTTTTTGCAAGCGAAATTCGTGATGAAATAAAGCGAGGTTTGTACTTCTCGTCGCTTAGATTTTTCTCTTTTATGATGTTTTTTATAACGCTTTGACTATCGGTTGAATCATAAATTGTAAAATTGCTCGAAAAGCCAAGATGCTCAGCCTCTTTTCTTAAAATTCGAGCAAAAATTGAGTGAAAAGTTCCCATCCAAAGTTTGGAAGCTTTATCTTCATCAACAACTTTTGATATACGCTCACGCATCTCTTTTGCCGCTTTATTAGTAAATGTAAGGGCTAAAATAGAGTAGGGTGCCACCCCCTCACGTATCATGTGCGCAATTCGAAAGGTTAAAACTCTGGTTTTCCCTGAGCCTGCCCCCGCTATAATCAATGCAGCACCATTGTAGTTTGCTGCCGCACTTCGTTGTACATCGTTTAGTTGACTTAAAAAATCTGTGCTCATATTATCTCAATTTCGTCGTTTTCGCTTGTTATAGGGATGCAAATTTAGTAAAAAATGGTTAATATCCAATAAATGGAGCTTCTAAATTAGTACTTCACTAAATATATAAGTAGTGTAAAACAATTATTGCCATATTCTTAATAACACTCTTGGAGCGATATTTTTCACTATTAAATCTCAATATAGAACCACTATATTTTCGATTCAA
>JAWXTR010000159.1:0-3185 GCA_044433365.1 Rikenellaceae bacterium | reverse complement strand
GGCATACGATATATTTTTGATTAATGCACTCTACGAAAATGGAGTTATCGACAAAGATATTTACATTGTTTGCAACGGTTTTAAACGCCCTCTATATATCGAAAATATAGCTAAACTTTCGAAAGATGGCTTTGAAAATACTGTGGCAGTACTCGACAATAAAGAGGAATTCAAAGAGCTTGATGCACTTATTGAAGATAATGGTAAGCTAAAAATTGGTATGCGTATTGCATCGGAGGAGGAGCCAAAATTTGACTTCTACACCTCTCGTCTAGGTATTCGCTATAACGATATTATCGACTTTTACCTCGAAAAAATTAAGAAAAATCCGAAGTTTGAGCTTAAAATGCTCCACTTCTTTATTAATACAGGTATTCGTGATACTGCCTACTACTGGAGTGAGTTAAACAAATGTATCAATGTTTATTGCAAGCTAAAACAGGTGTGCCCTGAGCTTGACTCTCTAAATATTGGTGGTGGATTTCCTATCAAAACATCGCTTAGCTTCAACTATGAGTATGAGTATATGACCGAAGAGATTATTGCTCAAATCAAAAATATCTGCGAGCAGAGCAATGTAGCCGAGCCTAATATCTTCACCGAATTTGGTTCGTTTACTGTTGGCGAAAGCGGCGCAACCCTCTACTCTGTATTAAAACAAAAGCAGCAAAACGACCGTGAGCTTTGGTATATGATGGATAGCTCGTTTATGACCACTTTACCCGATATTTGGGGTCTTAATCAGCGTTATATACTGCTTGCTATCAACAATTGGCAGAGAGAGTATCAACGTGTATTTTTGGGCGGGCTTACTTGCGATAGCGAAGATTTTTACAATGCTGAATCGCATGCAAATGCTATCTATCTTCCAAAACTTGAAGAGGGTACTACTCAATATGTTGGTTTCTTCCATACTGGTGCTTATCAAGAGTCGCTAGGAGGTTATGGTGGTATCCAACACTGTCTAATACCTGCTCCAAAACATATTATTATTGATAGAGATAAAGATAATAACGATTACTACACACGACTTTTTGCTAAAGAGCAAAGTTATCGTTCAATGCTTAGAATTTTGGGATATTAATCAGATTTTAACGTAAGGGTGGTTCTAAATTCTGAAGGGAACTTCTAAAAATTGGATTTTAACGCTTTTTCATTTTGAGGCTTCATCTTTGAATTTTGCAAAATGCACCGTAGGCACCGCTACGCTCACATTTTGCAAAATCCAAATCTAAAACCTCAAAATAAAAAATCGAATAAAACCAATTATTAGAACTCCCCTGAATTTTTAGAGATTTTAGAAGTTCCCGCAATTTATCACAATATAAAAAACAAAAATATGAGTGAATTTAAGTATCAAGAGCCATTTCCGCTCTCAAAAGATGAAACAACTCAGTATCGTCTTTTAACTAAAGATTATGTATCGGTTGTTGAATGTGACGGTCGTAAAATTTTGAAAGTAGACCCTAAAGGTCTTGAACTATTATCTAAAGAGGCGTTCTCAGATGTATCTTTCTATCTTCGTAGCGCACACCTTCAAAAATTATCTAATATTCTTAACGATCCAGAAGCTACTGACAACGATCGTTTTGTGGCTTACACTATGCTTTGTAACCAAGTAGTAACTGCTGAAGGCGAACTTCCAACTTGCCAAGATACTGGTACTGCTATTGTTATAGGTAAAAAAGGTGAAGATGTATATACAGGTGCTGAGGATGCTGCACACCTTTCAAAAGGTGTTTACGACACCTACCAAGAGCGTAATCTACGTTTCTCTCAAGTTGTGCCTTACACTATGACAGAAGAGAAAAATAGCGGCAACAACCTACCTGCTCAAATCGACCTTTACGCAACTAAAGGCAATAAATATGAGTTTCTGTTTATCACAAAAGGTGGTGGTTCGGCAAATAAAACTTTCCTTTTCCAAGAGACTAAAGCACTTCTTAACGAAGCTTCTCTATCTAAATTTATCCTTGAGAAAATCAAATATTTAGGTACTGCTGCATGTCCTCCATACCACTTAGCTATCGTTATTGGTGGTACATCGGCAGAGACTTGTCTTGCGACGGTTAAAAAAGCATCGGCAGGTTATTATGACAACCTACCAACCGAAGGCAACGACGGTGGTCAGGCGTTCCGTGACCTAGAGTGGGAAGCTAAAGTTCAAAAATTGGCTCAAGATTGTGGCGTTGGTGCTCAATTTGGTGGTAAATATCTTATCCACGACGTTCGTGTAATTCGTATGCCTCGTCATGCTGCTTCTTGCCCAGTAGGTATTGGTGTTAGCTGTAGTGCTGACCGTAACGTTAAAGCTAAAATCACTGAGGATGGTATCTTCCTAGAGCAACTAGAAAAAAATCCAGCTCGTTTTATGCCAGAGAAAGCTCCTGCACTATCTCCAGCAGTTGAAATCGACCTTGATGAGGGAATGGATAAAGTGTTAGCTACTCTTACTAAATATCCTATCAAAACTCGCTTAAATATCAAAGGTACGCTTATCGTAGCTCGTGATATTGCTCATGCTGAGATTAAAAAGATGATTGACGAAGGTAAAGAGATGCCAGAATATTTCAAAAAACACCCTGTATACTATGCTGGACCTGCTAAAACTCCTAAAGGCATGGCTTCTGGTAGCTTTGGACCAACAACAGCTGGTCGTATGGACTCTTACGTAGATTTATTCCAAAGCGTAGGTGGTTCGATGGTGATGGTTGCCAAAGGTAACCGCTCACAACAAGTTACTGACGCTTGTAAAAAACATGGTGGTTTCTATCTTGGTTCGATTGGTGGTCCTGCTGCTGTTCTTGCTAAAAATAGCATTAAATCGGTAGAGGTTGTAGACTTCCCAGAATTAGGAATGGAGGCTGTAAGAAAGATTTATGTTGAAAACTTCCCTGCGTTTATTATTGTAGACGATAAAGGTAACGACTTCTTCTGTTCTCTATAAGGAACTTCTAAAGGTGCTGACTCAAAAGCATTGATTTTACACAAACAACCCTTGTCACAGAGCTTGTGACAAGGGTTGTTCGTCTATTTTAGGGACTTTTGGGTCATCCTCTTTAGTCATCCGAACTTGTGTCGACTCAGCAGTAGAGACGTAGCCCTGCTACGTCTGTAACAACCCCACGTTTTGTTTTAGATAGATATCTTTTAAAAACAATGATTGTTTTTTTACAGACGTAGCA
>JAWXTR010000158.1:0-3187 GCA_044433365.1 Rikenellaceae bacterium | reverse complement strand
ATATTACAGACGTAGCAGGGCTACGTCTCTACCTGTGTCGCCAACCCACCAAATTGTTTTACCCCCCCCTCTTTAAAACATAACGATTTATGTTACAGACGTAGCAGGGCTACGTCTCTACCACCGAGTCACCAACCCCTGTGTGCGGTCAGCTGTGTTCGGTACAGACGTTGTACACAACGTCTCTACGGCAGTTCAATTCACAATTTATAATTTATAATTATTTCTGCACCAATTTTGCAACACTCCCCCAAAAAACAAAATATGAACCTATTTATACTAGCTACTTTACTACTCTCAATCGTAGTAGGCATGTTTGCCATGCCAATAATCGTATTTGTCTCAAAAAAATTGGGGATTGTCGACAAAATAAATAGTCGGAAGTCGCATACTATTGCAATTTCTCGTCTGGGGGGTGTTGCGTTTTTGCCTGCTTTTTACTTTTCGCTCTGTCTGTTTTGGGGTGGGCTGCTGTTGTTTGAAAAAAACTTGGGCGACAACTACACTCCTCATTTTCTTACGCAATTTATGTTTTTCACCGCTGGAATCATGCCGCTCTACTTTATTGGTCTGTTTGACGACTTGGTCGACATCGACTACAAACTCAAATTTGGGGCGCAGATGTTGGCTTCGGCTCTGCTATGCTCTAGTGGGTTGTATATTCGCTCTTTTGGGGGGCTTTTTGGCGTTTGGACTATTAATCCATACTTTGGGTTTGTCTTTACGCTACTACTGATTGTTTTGGTGGTAAATTCGTTTAATTTGATTGATGGGGTGGATGGTCTCTGTTCGTCGCTAGCGATGTGTGCCATAGTGGCTCTATCGGTTTGGTTTTGGATTGTGGGGATGTATCTCTACACGATGGTTGGGTTTGCAATTTTGGGTTCGGTTGCGGTATTTTTCTACTACAACGTCGTGGCTCGTCGTCGAAAGCTGTTTATGGGCGATGCAGGTGCTCTGATGCTTGGCTATATTATCTGTTTTTTAGGGCTAAAATTTATATCGGTTAGTGGTAGCGATTTTGGGGTTAAAAATGGTATTGTTGTGCTCTTTTCGCTTGTTTTTGTGCCTCTGTTCGACACGTTAAGGGTATTTACTGAGCGAATAGTGCGGGGTAAACACCCTTTTACTCCCGATCGTTCGCATATCCACCACTACCTATTGCAGTTAGGTTTTTCGCATCTGCAAACCACCCTTATAATCTTAACTTTAGCCTTGATTTTGATAATTTTTAATATTTTTAATCGACAAATTAATATAAAT
Source organism: Rikenellaceae bacterium (assembly GCA_044433365.1). Classification (GTDB taxonomy): domain Bacteria; phylum Bacteroidota; class Bacteroidia; order Bacteroidales; family Rikenellaceae; genus CAMQVM01. The sequence continues at coordinate 1,924 of JAWXTR010000158.1, read as the reverse complement.
TTGCTCTTTGCTATTGATATAGTCTACGGAATTTTGTTACTTTGTATCGTTCCTAAACTCTTAATTAGGCGTGGTGTGCGGTTTTCGGCGGCGTTAACTCGTTGCAAACCAAATAGTAAGCGTTGTTTTATGGAGCTAGGGAAGTTTACGAAAAATTAACCTTAGATTAAAAAATATGCAGTTTTCAGCAGAAATGATAGCAGCTTTTCTTGAGGGAGAGGTTGTTGGCGACAAAGATGTTACGGTATCTTCTGTAGCGAAAATCGAGGAGGGGCAGCAGGGTGCTCTTTCGTTTCTTTCTAACCCTAAATATGAGCCATTTATCTATAATTGTTGTTCGTCGATTGTGATAGTTGGCAAGAGTTTTGAGCCTAAAGAGGCTGTAGCGGCAACTATGATTAAGGTCGACGACCCTTACGCTTCGTTTGCTAAGCTGCTCGAGCTTTATAACGCTAGTAAACCGCAAAAGGAGGGGGTAAGTTCGCTTTCGTTTGTCGATAAATCGGCTATGTTGGGCGAAGATTGTTATATTGGGGAGTTCGTGTCGATTGGTGTAGGTGTTAAAATTGGCTCATCAGCCAAAATATATCCTAATGTTACTATTGGTGATAGGGTTAAGATTGGTGATAACTGTTTGATTTACCCGGGGGTGGTGATTTATGAAGATATTGTCATTGGCGATAATGTCACTATACATAGTGGTTCGGTGATTGGTGCCGATGGGTTTGGTTTTGCTCCGCAGGCGGATGGAAGCTACAAGAAAATCCCTCAAATTGGTAATGTTATAATCGAAGATTGGGTTGAGATTGGTGCTAATAGTTGTGTCGATAGGGCTACTATGGGTTCGACTATCGTTAAACGTGGTACTAAGCTCGACAATCTTATTCAGCTTGCTCACAACACTGTGGTAGGCGAAAATTGTGTGTTTGCTTCGCAGGTGGGCGTGGCTGGTTCTACTCATATTGGCGATAGTTGTATGTTTGGTGGTCAGGTTGGTGTTGCTGGGCATATTCATATTGCTAATCGTACTGTTATTACCTCTCAATCGGGTATTTCTAATGCTATAAAAGAGGAGGGTAGAGTGTTGATGGGTTCGCCTGCTTATGATGCTAGCGATGCTCGTCGTACTATCGTTGTGCAGAAAAATTTGCCTAATCTTAGTCGTAAGGTTGCGGCTTTGGAGAAGGAGCTTTGTCAGATTAAGGAGTTAATTAACGCCAAATAATGAGAATTATAGGAATTGACCCTGGTACAAATAAGATGGGGTATGGCGTTTTGGAGACTAAAGGTCGCTCGGCTAAGGTTGTGGCGATGGGGTATATCGACCTTTCTAAATTCGCCGACCCTTATGCTAAGCTTGCTCATATATTTAGTCGTGTTTCGGGGTTGATAGAGGAGTATGAGCCTGAAGAGATGGCTCTTGAAGCCCCTTTTTATGGTGAAAATGTGCAGAGTATGCTAAAACTTGGACGTGCGCAGGGGGTGGCTATGGCGGCGGCTTTAAGTCGTCAGGTGGATGTGTTTGAATATGCGCCTCGTAAGATTAAAATCGCTATTACTGGCACTGGTACTGCCTCTAAAGAGCAGGTTTCGAATATGTTGCAGCGCATTTTTTCGTTAAAGGAGATGCCTAAAAATTTGGATGCTAGCGATGGGTTGGCGGTGGCTCTTTGTCATCACTACCGTAAGACAAATCCGCTCTTTTCGGCTGAAAAAAGCTCGTGGGACGATTTTGTGGCTAAAAACCCTGATAAGGTGTTGTTTTGATATGATTCGGGGTTTGGTTTTAGACGTTGGACCCAACGTCTGTAACGCACACAGGTAACCACCCCCGATTGTTTTAAAACCTTTTTTTAAAACCTAACACCGTAGGTAGAGACGTAGCCCCGCTACGTCTAAAAACAACACACCAAATTGTTTTAAA
>JAWXTR010000157.1:0-3527 GCA_044433365.1 Rikenellaceae bacterium | reverse complement strand
GCGATATTTTTCACTATTAAATTTCAATGTAGAACCACTATATTTTCAATTCAATAGCAAAAAATCTCATTTCCAATAGCACTATTAAAAACACACCAATAATTATTTTACACTACTTATAAGTTTAAATGACTCTGAGAATGCTTCACTTTTTGATAAATTTCGTAAATCTTTATTTACTTTAAGTTGTTGATTTTTTAAGTAAATATAATTTTCTATCAATAAATCTAAACTTCTTCGTCCATATTCTGAACTAAATTCAATACTATTTAACCAATTCATAACTACAAGAATGATAAATAGAATGACCTAAAAGCAACGAAATAGAGTTGTAATTGCAATATTAATAGAGTTGCAAAAATTACTCAAAATAGCTCAAAAATTTCAAACCTTTATTGGCATTATGTAAAAATATTTATTATAGGGGAGTTCTAATAATTGGTTTTATTCGATTTATTATTTTGAGGTTTTAGATTTGGATTTTACAAAATGTGAGCGTAGCGGTGCCTACGGTGCATTTTGTAAAATTCAAAGGTGAAGCCTCAAAATGAAAAAGCGTTAAAATCCAATTATTAGAAGTTCCCTATATATATTAACCCAAATAATTTATAAAAGTATGTTAAATAAAAATTTAAAAGTATTATTATTTAGTTCATTAGTTTTTTTTACTACTACGCAAGCGTATGCCCAAAATATCGATACAGAGCATATACGTAGTTATATTCCTGAGGACAAGCAGATTACAAACAATTATATCTCTTCTCTCTATGAGCGTGGGCAGTCACAAATTTTTAATAATCGAGATAATAAATATGTTGCAATGCCTTGCGGTGGAATTGCGACAGGTCAGGTAGATATTCAAGCCTCTGGAAAGTTGTGTTTTTATGAAGATATTTTTAATTCTCCAAGGAAACAGAATAGAGGTTTTGGTAATTCTACAGGTTATCAATATCTTAATCCTGTTGTAAATAAATCTCAGGTTGAGAATGAATTTGCAATAGCAATAATAAATTCAGATGGAAGCAAAAAAGTGTACCCATTAAACAACGATGGATTTGATAACATTACTTTTGTAGGAGAATACCCTATCGCACGTCTTACTTATAACAATAGTGATAATTCGCTTCCTGTAGAGATTGCTTCCGAAGTATTTTCTTCGTTCGAGCCACAAAATGTAAAAGCATCGTCTAATCCGATGGTTTTTATGCGATATACTATCAAAAATATTAGTAATAAGCGTATTACAGCCTCTTTAGCTGGTTGGTTAAAGGGCACTACCCTATTAGAAAATGAAACAGATGTTTTATATCAAAATGTAGTAAATTCAGATAAAAATATTTCATCTTTGTCGTTAAAAATGGTACCAAAGGTTGGCGATGATATTTTTAGTGAAGAGGTTTTGAATCATTTAAACTTTGGTGAACTAAACCTTGCTATTTTAAATGGAAAATCAACAGTAGTAGTTGATTCTAAAGATATTGAGTCGCTTTTTGATTGCAAAACTAACGCTACATTATCAAATAAAAACAACACACCATTGGCAGGAGGAGTTTATCAAGATATTACCCTCTCGCCAGGCGAAGAAAAAAGTGTAACTTTTGTTGTTTCATGGTTTTATCCTAATTTTAAACATGTTAATAAGGCTTATGTTATAAGTGATGGAATACAGGGGCGTTACTACGATAACTGGTATGATTCTGCTTACGATGTAGCCAAATATGCCGCCGATAATTATAATAATATATACAATCAAACTACACTTTTTCATGATACTTATTATGATACGACCATTCCGCATTGGCTTGCCGACAAGATGACACGTTCATTGTCAATTCTTTCCGCTGGTAATATATTTTTATGGAAAAACGGGCGTTTTTATGCCTATGAGGGCATTAATTTCTGTCCAGGAACGTGTGGTCATGTATATAACTTTGTGGCTACGATAGCTCAGCTATTTCCAAGCATGGAGCGTTCGGTTCGTTTAATGCAAGATTATGATGAAAATTTCGGATATAGAGAGTCGGGGCGTATAAACTTTAGAGGTCATTTAAAAATGAATGAAAAACATGATCATAGTTGGGCTTCTGATGCACAAAGTGGTTATGTATTAAAGACTTATAGAGAGCACCTTATGTCGACAGATAATAGTTTCTTAGATTCTGTTTGGGAGAAAGTAAAAATGGTAATAGGTTATCAAATTTTTAAAGATGGTGCAGAAATAGGTCTGCGACCTAATGGTGTTTTGGAGTGTGAACAAACTTTTTGGGATCCTATGTGGTATGGCCCAAATCCATATAATAATACCCTTTATCTTGCGGCATTGAGAGCAGCTGAGGAGATGGCATTGATAAAAAATGAACCAGATTTAGCAGCACGTTATCGTAGTTTATTTATTGAGGGTAAGGAGTATATGGATAGTCAGATGTGGAACGGAGAATATTATGCTCACCTTTATCCATCGGGTATGATTGGAGCAAATGGAGTATATAACGGTTACAAACTATTTGATGAAATCGACCAAAATGCAAAAAGTTATATCACAAACTTTAATGATGGCAAGCCTACCTATTTCAAGAGTACAGCGTGTGATGCAAATCAACTTTTTGGTCAAAACTGGGCTAACCAATTGGGATTAGGTGATATACTATTTTCGGAAAATTGTAAAAAGGCTATGGAGAGCGTCTATAAATATAATTTTACACCTGATATAAGCACTGTTTATAGTTTTACAAAACCAAAACATCGCACATTAGCTGCTGCTGGTGAGGCTGCTATGGTAAATGGAAGTTGGCCAAAAGAGGCTCCACGAAAATTTGAAAACACACACGATAAAACCGATATTTGGACAGGTTTGGAGTATGATGCAGCTTGTAATATGATTAATTTAGGGTTGATTGATGAGGCGTTTGTCGTTGTAAAGGCAATTGATAATCGTTATGATGGTGTAAAACGTAATCCTTGGAATGAAATCGAAGGTTCAGACCACTACTCACGTTCTATGCACTCATGGAATATTCTGCGAAGTTTGAATGGATCGTATTATAATGGACCTCAAGGAGTTTTAAGTTTTAATCCTAAAATTACACCCGAAAATTATAAGGCGTTTTTTACAGCTGCTGAAGGTTGGGGAAGTTATAGCCAAAAGCTTGAAAATGGTAGTGTTAGCTACTCCATCGAAATCAAACACGGTCAATTAAATCTCAATAAACTTACGCTTCCTACACTCTTGGATAATAAAGAGTATAGTTTTATTTTAAATGATAAGAATATAGATTTATCTTATGAAGTTAGTAGTAATAATTTGATAATTTTTGCTTCTAATTTAAAAATATTAGATGGAGGTAAATTATTAGTAATTAGTAAAGGGAACTTCTAAAATCTCTCGAAATTCAAAATTAAGAACTCACCTAAGTAGTGTAAAACAATTATTGCCATATTCTTAATAGCACTCTTGGAGCGATATTTTTCACTATTAAATCTCAATATAGAACCACTATATTTTCGATTCAATAGCAAAAAATCTCATC
>JAWXTR010000156.1:0-3592 GCA_044433365.1 Rikenellaceae bacterium | reverse complement strand
GATATTTTTCACTATTAAATCTCAATATAGAACCACTATATTTTCGATTCAATAGCAAAAAATCTCATCTCCAATAGCACTATTAAAAATACACCAATAATTATTTTACCCTACTTATTAATTAGTCATGCGAATAAAGGTTTGAAAAACGTTCTTCCTGTTTTCACTCACGGCTTCGCTCCGCTCGCTAAAAGCGGAAGAAGGTTTTTCAAACCTTTATTGGCATTAGTCAATCAAAAATATCTTAGGCCAATTTTTACCAGTGATATATACCTTGCCATCTTTTGGGTTGCGTGCAATACCGTTTAATACGTCGGTTGTGACATCCTTCTCTTCTGGTCTTAATAAATCGTTGCAATGAAGTATATATTCTACCACTCCAGATGTTGGATTTATCACAAGAATCATCTCATAACCATACACATTTGCCCATATCTTGCCATCTATCCACTCTAACTCATTTATATTAATCATTCCACCCTCTGGGGTAAGCACTTCGATACGTTCAACCGTTTTAAAGGTTTTAGGTTCAATTTTGTAGATAAAGCTTGAACCATCACTCATATATAGATACTCACCATCGTTAGTTAACCCCCAGCCATCACTGTCGTATCTATGCTCTGTAATCAACTCTAACGTTTTGGCATCATACACAAACGCCTTATGCTCCTGCCAAGTAAGTAGATATAGCTTGTCGTTGAGAATTGTAAGCCCCTCTGCAAAATATTCATCCTCTAAGTCTACTCTTTTGATTGTTTTTAAGGTTGGAAACTCCATCATTTTGATATACGACTTTCCATATTCTCCGCTACTTTCGTAAAGTCGACCATCATAGAACTCTAAACCTTGAGTATAACTATCACGACTACGATTAATATTGGCTTTTACTGTAGGAGTTGCGTGTTTTGGCTCAGTAGAGGGTAGTAGCTTAAAACGCCCCTTTTTTTCATGGAATTTACCTTTTCTATATGCAATAATTTTGTATGATTGCATGCCAGGTAGTGCAAGAGCATCGGTTTTGTAGCTAAATGTACGAGATTTATTGCTCATTACATAACTATCATTTATAAATAGTTGTGCAGAATCTATTTTAGAAATTGCTGTGAATGAGAATGTAATTTTATCGCCAGCTTTATATGTTGCACTTGAGTTTGGCTGTACTGTTCGAATTATCTGATCTGCCTTTGCTCCACTTTGACTACCACACGAAATATTTACAAGGGCAAAAAGTAATATTAGTACCGCTCTACTAACTATGAATCTTTTCATAATAAAATTTTTATTGCAAAAATAATAAAAATAGAGTACATTTGTAGGCATAAAATAAAAAAATAAAAATGTGTTCAAAAATCATTGAAAATATAGCTACCGCTTTATCATATATTTTCCATCCTATTTTAGCGATTATCTACTTCTTAATTACTGTATTTTTTTGCAGTTCATTTATTGATGGTACATTTGTTACGCTAAAGTTTAAAATGCTATTACTCGGACAGATAGCCTTTTTAACGATATTATTACCTATACTTCTTCACTATATTGTAAAGTATGGAGAGAAGTGCCTAAATCTCAACCTTTTTAGAAAGGGTAATAGGCTTGCTCTGTTACTGATAACAGCAATATGCTATATTATAGCAATGTTTTCAACAACTCCCTATTTTGGAGTATTTTTTGCAAAAAAACTATTTTTAACAGCAGCAATAGTTATTTCGGCAGCCAACGTTTTAATGCTATTTATGCCTGTTTCGCTCCATATCCTTTCGTTATCAGTGGCTACGGCCCTAATGATAGGTATGCAGATTTCGAGGTATGCAGATTTTGAAACAGCAATTCTTGTGTCTATCCTAATTACAGGATTTGTAGGCTCAAGCAGGCTAGTTTTAGAGCAAAATAAGCCATCTCAATTGGCTTATAGCTACGGATTAGGGCTGTTTTTAACGCTATTTTTGCTCTGGTTGTAAAAAAAAATGGAAAAAGTATGGTTTTATAAAAAATAATAACTATATTTGCACACTCAAATGAGAAAGATTTAACCATAAAAGATTGAATTTTAATTATTAAAATAGATAAAAACATATAGCAAAAACATAAAAAACAATATTAGCAATGAAAAGAACTTTCCAACCATCTCAACGTAAGAGAAGAAACAAGCACGGTTTCCGTGAGAGAATGGCAACAGCTAACGGTCGTCGTGTATTAGCTGCAAGACGTGCAAAAGGTAGAAAAAAATTAACTGTATCTGACGAAGTTAGACATAGATAGTATTTAAGCTGTCGGAGTTAATAGCAAAGCATATAGAGGGTGTTTCTTGTCGAAACACCCTCTTTGCGTTTAAGAAATAGATAAAATTTATGTTATTTTGCTCAATTTCTGCAAAAATATTGTTAAAATTCACTATCTTTGTAGAAAATTGTTAGAAAACGAGAAAATAAAAATATTAATAATCTCGAAAACTAAGCTATAAAATCTCAAAAAGAGAAAAATATATTAAAAAAGATGGAAGAGTACATATTAGACCAATTAGATTACAAGATATTAAAACTTATCTCTAACGATGCTCGAATTTCGTTTCTGGAGGTTGCACGTATATGCAATGTTTCGGGTGCGGCGGTACACCAGAGAGTGCAGAAAATGATTGTCAATGGATTTATCACTGGTTCTCAATTTCGTCTTAACCTTAAACGCATTGGCTACACAACGTGTGTGTATCTTTCTCTTAAAATTGGTGCAAATTTCGATTTAACAAAGGTTGTAGATGCACTAAAAGAGATAGAAGAGATTGCAGAGTGTCATCAAACAATCGGAACTTACGATTTGTTTGTAAAACTTTATGCCCGTGATAATGGTCATCTACTAGAGATTATCCAAAATAAATTAAAGCCTATAGGTGTCGTTGATTGTCAATCAATGGTATCTTATGATGAGCTTTTCCATCGTCAAATAACCTTTTCTTCTGTAGAAAAATAGGTAGGCAAAACCTTTTATGCGAGCGTATTTGCAAAACCCCTTTTGCGGATATTCCTCACAATTTTCTCTGAAAATTGTGCGCTCAGTGGTCTCGAAGAGCCATCGAAAGCGTGTTTTTGTTCACTTTTTTTAAAAAAGTGTTAAATATAGTTTTTTAATTACCTCCATTTTTGCACAAAAGTGCAAAAATGGAGGTAATTTAGAGGTTTTTAGGCACGTAACTATTTGTAAATTAGGGATCATTCTCAAAATCTGTTGTTACCTCCCCCTTTAAACAAGTAATTTTTCAATTCGGTAAAAGAAAAATGTTAAAGATTTAACTCCTCAAAGACGATGTCTAAAATCTTTAATTTTTGAGTTGAGTGCTTCGGCTCTTGCGTTAGAGAATCCAGCGAATTTGCGTAAAAACAATAACCTACTGCTGCTACGTCTGAAAACAACCCCCCGAATTGTTTTAAACCCTTTTTTTTAAAACATAACGATTTGTATTACAGACGTAGCAGGGCTACGTCTCTACAGCTGAGTCGCCAACACCCCGAATTGTTTTCAAACCTTTTTTTTAAACATAACTGCGTAGGTAGAGACGTTGGGTCCAACGTCTGTAACGCACACAGGTAACCACCCA
>JAWXTR010000155.1:0-3860 GCA_044433365.1 Rikenellaceae bacterium | reverse complement strand
GATATTTTTCACTATTAAATCTCAATATAGAACCACTATATTTTCGATTCAATAGCAAAAAATCTCATCTCCAATAGCACTTTTAAAAATACACCAATAATTATTTTACCCTACTTAGTTGTAGCATGGCATATTATTCGCATGTATAAATAGGAGTTTTATAACTTTGTTTTATAACTTTGTTGTATATAAAAAAATTTATATTACCTTTGTACCATCTCATTGACCATGCGTTAAAAGAGAAACGAATCCGTCTAGCTTTTGTTAGGCGGGTTTTGCATTTTATACGTATTATACTCTCTGAGCAATTTCTCTTTTTGGTTTCTATATTTTACATGGTAAGCAGTCCAAGGTAGGAGATAACCATTAGATTAATCTCTTGTTTGATTCTCTAATTTGATTAAATATAGCATCTTTCTCGTTAAATGGACACCATACTCCACCGATAACCATAACATTCTCTCTATCATTTTATAAATGACAACTTTCATCACAATATATATTATATAATTGTCTCATAATAGTAAAATTTTAATCAAACAACGTACCTTGAACCTCATGTTTGTTACACTCTTGGTGAGTGTGGTTATCTTCTGCTGCATCTTCTTCAAAAAAATCATCATCTTCTTCCTTGTCGATCTGTGGTAGGTCGATAATGTTAAGTGCATAGCTATCTTTGTCGTAGGCGCAGCGTCCCAGTAGCATTTGTGGTATCTTCTTGATGGTGATGTTTTTGAAGGCGTGGCGACACTCCTTTTGGAATGAGGTGCAGCATACTAGTAGCGACTCTCCATCAGCCATTGTCTCTGCTATTGCAGCTAACGACTCCACTGTCAAAAATTGAGTAGTGGTGTAGATGTAGTCCATCTCACTAGAGTAGCCCTGTTTCCAAAATCTCTCACTATTAGGGGCATAATTAAACCCCTCCTGCTTTGCCATTGCAGCGGCAAGCATATCAGCGTTGTACTCTTTGTTGATTATTAGGTTGCCAAACTTATCTTCGTTTAGGAGTGATGGCGCAAGTGAATAGAACTTAAAGCCTCCGCCCCCTTTCCAGTTTTGCGCCTTTGATATTCCGCCTTGGTCTGTGCCATCGCATACCATTTTTAGACGTGGATAGCAGTGGGTCTTGGCGTGCTCACCCAATTCCACACCAATCCACTTGCGCCCCATTTTGTGAGCTACTGCTGCTGTTGTGCCACTTCCTAGGAAACTGTCTAGGACTAGATCGCCTTTGTTGGTAGTTGCTTCTAATAGTGTTGAAATTAGCATTTCGGGCTTAGGATAATCAAACGGATTATTACCAAATAATTTAATGCTTTCAGAGGTTGCATCTTCGTATGTTGCCATATTATAATGTGCTCTTGAGAGAAGATTGTGCATCTTTTTTGCAACATCTTTTTTTTCAAAAACTCTACGAGGTCTAAATTTATCTGATTTGATTATGTAATAATCTCCATTTTTTATCTGTTCGATTATAGAACTTTGTCCGTATCTCCATTCACCCTCTATGATTATATCTGCTGCATTCCAGTGATCAATAACTTCGAAGGCACTTTTTAGTACTACATTGCTAGTTTCTTCCTTATATTCTTGTGGTACAAAGGATTTCGACTTATATTTTGGGAAAAAGACAGACTTCGGAGGTAGAATAATATCCTTTCTTGCATTCCCTGCGTTATAAAGGGGATATGTTTCTGTTTCGGAAATTTTACCTATTGCAAATGCAGATAAAGCATCTCTATTTTTAGCAAATGATAATACATATTCAGTTATAGTTCCCATTTGCGAATTAAGAAAAGATGGCTTTCTTTTCTTTTCCCATATAAAAGCACCGCAAAAATTTCTTCGACCAAATACTTCATCACATAAAACTTTCAGATAGTGGCATTCATCATCATCTATACTGATAAACATAACTCCATCCTTAGCAAGCAATTTATGCAACAACTCCAAACGCTCACGCATCAACCCCAACCAAATAGAGTGCTCCAAACCATCATCATAATGCTCAAAAGCATTACCAGTATTATAAGGAGGGTCAATATAAATACACTTAACCTTACCAGCATACTCCTGCTCCAAAGCCTTCAAAGCAAGCAGATTATCACCATGAATAAGCATACCATCAGCATCCACCCCCTCTTTAATCCCAAAAGAGTAGTCACTTTCCTCAATCAATATCCTCGGCTCCAAAGCCTCCCTATCCTCATCCTTACCAATCCAAGTTAATTCTAGCTTTGTCAATTTATTTTGTGCCATATATTTTTCTAATTTTTATTGTCTTTACTAAGTTGTTGAATAGCAAAAATTTCTATCCAAGGTTCTAAAACTCCATATTTGCTCACCTGCCTCTTTTTGATACCACTCTCTAGCTTTATTATCTGTAACCCGTAGAAGTCGTTTATAATGAGACCATGATAATACTTGATACGGTGTGTTGGGTAGTAAGTAGTGTAAAACAATTATTGCCATATTCTTAAGTAGTGTAAAACAATTATTGCCATATTCTTAATAGCACTTTTAAAAATACACCAATAATTATTTTACCCTACTTAATATGGGAACAACCATCAACCTTAATCAGCAAGATGCCGTCAATCAGATACTAACAGATTTGGGCAAAGGTGCGATACAAGGTGTGTCGCAGTATGTCGTGGGGAAGATGCGAGAGGTTAAGGTGCATTTAAAGGCTTGGTATCGTTGATGCTATACCAATAGAAGATGTAGTCTACTTGTCGTCGTAATGTCCGTATGTAGAGACAGCAATAACAATCAATTCATCATCTTTGATTTCATAAACCAAACGATGTTTTTGATCTATTCGACGAGACCACATCTCTCTGTCAGTGTAGCCTTTGAGGTGTTCTACTTGTCCTGTGCCAGTGCGAGGATGCTCTGCTACTTCGAGAAGCAACTTAAAAATCTTCTGAATGAGACTCTTGTTCCCTGATTTTTTATGCTTGTCGATACCTGCTTGGGCTCTATCAGAGATAGCTATTTTGTAACTCATAGACCCATCATATCTTTGAGTTCCTCTTCGCTATTATAGAATTTATATTTACCCTCTTTAGCCTCTTGCATACCGATCTCGATGTCACGAAGATTCTCCTTGTTTTCAAAGTAAGGATCACCACTTGGAGATGGATTCGTTGTGCGAATCTCGGTATTAGGAGTGATATTGAATATGCCAGCCTTGCTACGGATAGCGATTCTTTCGGTCATAGCCATCTGGAGATATTTGCTCACGTTGGCTCTGAATTCAGATACAGATAGTAGTAACATAATCGTAAATTTTAATAGAGATTAGCGTCTCTGTTTTGTACAAAAATAGTGCTTTTATCTTAATAACGCAAATTAAACAAGAAAATTTTATAGGCGTAAAATCCCTTTTGCGGATACGCCTATATTTATTCGTATTAAAAAGTAACCGCTAAAAAATCCTCTCCCATCTTATGGATATGATGCAATATCTCTAATTCTCTTTCCTTTGATGGTTTTTTAAATCCATTGATGTAATTACGCAATAAAGTAGCGTTAACACCTGCTCTTTTAGCAAATTCCGCTACATTTAAGTAGGGTAAAATAATTATTGGTGTATTTTTAAAAGTGCTATTGGAGATGAGATTTTTTGCTATTGAATCGAAAATATAGTGGTTCTATATTGAGATTTAATAGTGAAAAATATCGCTCCAAGAGTGCTATTAAGAATATGGCAATAATTGTTTTACACTACTTACTTCTTTATGAGTAAGAAAGAATCGCTGAAGCTCCGTAGGTTCTGAATTATCATACTCGAAACTTTCAAAACTTACATCCTCGTCAATATCCTCCCAATGTATGCCGAAGCTATTAATCTC
>JAWXTR010000154.1:0-3943 GCA_044433365.1 Rikenellaceae bacterium | reverse complement strand
AAATCTCAATATAGAACCACTATATTTTCGATTCAATAGCAAAAAATCTCATCTCCAATAGCACTATTAAAAATACACCAATAATTATTTTACCCTACTTATTTGAAACCATTTCCACTACAAAGATACAAAAAAAACAAAAAATAATAACTTTTTAATTTATTTTTGCAAAATATAGACCCTCAAAGCATATAATAAAGATTATCTGAACAAAATATATAACATTTTAATTGAATATTATAATTATTCATAGAATATATTAAAAGTTAGATTGAAAATAGTAGTAATTTCATATAAAAGTGTAATATATTATAAATATTTTTATTATATTTGCTACGCAAGTTGTTAGTAATGGTAAGTTTAGTTGCAAATCATTATTAACACAAATAAGATTTGAAAATTTTAGCCATTTTCAGCATTACAGCTTTCATTGGCATTAATTATTATCTACTTATGAAAAGTTATACATTACAATATATTTCAAAAATCAATTTACATGGATTTTGTGGTGACACAACGCTAAGTTGGGATGTGGAAAGTGGTGTAAATGTGCTTTCAGGTGGAAACGGAAGCGGAAAAAGCACCTTAATTCATGCGTTATCGATGCTTTTTTGTCCTAATCGTGAATATAAATATATTACCAAGCCTTTTAAAGGGGTTGCTGTTGAGTGTATCGACGGAACCAAGATTGGATATGACGAAATATCGTTTGATAATAAATTTAATAGAGTCGAATATAGCAATATAGATGTTATAACCACCTTTGATACTCCATTGAAAATATCTGAAGCAGTTCAGCAACTATCTAATAAGAGAGTCGTAACAGAACTGGATTGGGAATTGTATAAAGTTCTTGATAGATATATGAAATATCAGCTATCGGTTGGTAAATTAGCAATAGAGCTTCTTATGAGTGGTAAAGATAAGAGCGAAGTAGAAGCTTTGATAGATGGTAAAAATCGGTTTTTCGATATAATAGACTCACTTTTTATAGATAGTGGGAAAAGTGTCGAAAGAGAGAGCGATGAACTAACTTTTAATGTTAAGAATCGAGTTATAAATCCTTATCAACTATCATCTGGAGAAAAACAACTAATAATAATTCTTACAACTGTACTTACTCAAAATTGTCGACCCTCTATCCTAATAATGGATGAGCCTGAAATATCGCTACACCATGTTTGGCAACGGGATTTGCTAAAGAACGTAATGGAGCTAAATCCTAAACTTCAACTTATCACCACCACACACTCACCAGCGTTAATTATGGATGGTTGGATGGATAGAGTCACCGATATTAGCGAAATTTCTAGCGATTAAATATAAAATTCAAATAAATTAAATATATCTACCAGACAAACCTTTCAATTTTCATTATAATAAAATCATTAATCATTATCGTCGTTAATCATTAATTATTTTTCATCTATGAAATCAAATAAATTTGCAAAGCAGATAAGTTCATCTTATATAAATGCTGCATCGCATTTTATCACACCTGCCAATAAAAACCGTAGGCGTGTGATGGTTTACGTGGAGGGTTATGAAGATATTCCATTTTGGCGTGAAGTGCTAATGCCTTATGAGAGTGAAAAACTATACTTTGAGATTAATGTACCATCTCGCAGCGACCTAGCAAAAGGCAAAAGAGTATTGATGTCGCTTGCAGATAGTTGTGGTGAAAACCTTTGGCTCTGCATGGATAGTGATTTCGACTATCTATTTCAGGGAAAAACTGAGCAGTCGAAGATAATCATTGAAACACCATATATTATACACACTTTTGCATATAGTATCGAAAATCTATTGTGTTATGGTCCATCACTGAAAAATATTTGTGTTAGAGCAGTTAAAAATGATGCCGAAATTTTCGATTTTGAATATTTTATTGAGGAATATTCAAAAATTATATATCCTCTCTTTTTATGGTACGTATATTCGGCACTACAGCAGGAAATAAATATATTTCCACTTATAGATTTTCGCAACGCTATAAGGCTGAATTTTGTAGATATTAGGGAAAATGGGGCAAAAACTTTAGCTTGGATGAAAAAAATTCAACAAAAAAAGCTAAAAATGTTAGAATTACACAATAAATTAGCAATTCCCTTAGTTATAGAGTTAGGAAAAGGGATAAAACAGATAGGGATAGATAGTAAGAACTGTTACTTGTACATTAATGGGCATGCACTAATGGATAATATTGTAGTAATATTAGAGTGTGTAGCCGAAGTATTAAAAGAGATAAAATTGGAAGAGATAAAAAATTCTTCACGTACTGGAGTCACATTGGCTAATGAGTTAAACAACTATAAAAACTCACTTCTAAGGGTAAGCGACCTAATTAGAAATAATACTAATTACAAAGATTCTACTCCTTTTCTAAACATAAAATATAAAATTGATAAAATTATAAGAATGTACAAAACGAACGAGTTAATTATCTAACAAACAACAAATTGATTCACAGTAATATATATAATATAGAGAATCTATTGTACATTAAATCTTTTAAATAGATACAAAATATTTAATTAAAATTATTTTGTTTCTAATATCTAAAAAATATATTAATTTTGTAACATACTAAACATGAATTATTATAAAATGGAATTATTTAGCATTGAGGAACAAATCACATTTGCAAATTATTTATCAGAATCAGATCGAGGATTCAGAATTGGAACACTACCTAAAGGTTACGTATTTAGAAGTGCGGAATTAAAAGAAAATGCAAATTTTCTTGTTTTCGTAGTAGATGGCGAACTACAAGTAGAGTGTGACAACCGACGAATTATTGTATCTAAAGGGGAATTTTATTTCCTACCAATCTCTTCTATTTTCAAGAGTGAAACTTTAAGAAAATGTAAATTGGTGGTATTTAAATTTCTTTATAGTGCTCTTAACATCAATGATAGACATATGTTATCGACCTATCATAATGGCGTTGACACAACTAATTTTGCATTTAGATCATTTACTACTCATAAAATGTTGGGACAATTTCTTACACTTATGCAGTCGCAGTTTCAATTTAACCCTAAGTGTGAGCACCTACAATCTGTAAAATCTGAGGAGTTATTTATCATTCTTCGTATGGTTTATGGACCAGAGGTTATCACTGATATTTTCCATGAAATTATGGGTGAAAAGAGCGACTTTAGAGCTATTGTTCTCGACAAATATAAAGAGGTTAATACTCGTCAAGAGCTAGCAGACGTTACTGGCATGAGTATCTCATCTTTCTCTCGTAAATTTAAAGAGGAATTTGGTGAGCCAGTATACTCTTGGATGTTAAAACAACGTAGCAAAGAGATTCACCATATGTTAGCTGTACCATCTGTATCAGTAGGCGACATCGTAAAAGAGTTTGGATTCTCATCTCCTTCTCACCTTACAAAATATTGTCGTAAACAGTTCGGTTGTACACCAACAGAGCTTCGTAATAGAATTAGAAAATCTAATAAAAGCGTAGATAATCTTTAGGAACCTATCTATAAAATCAGAGTTTTTTATAAGAAGAGTTCAAAATAAGGCTCATTTGCAAAATCCTTTTTGCAAATGAGCCTTATTCAATTTATAATTCATAATGCATAATTCGTAATTGCCGAGTTCGATAACACCCCGTAGAGACGTTGTGCACAACGTCTGTAACCGCACCAAGCTTCCCGAACCAAAGTAGAGACGTTGTGCACAACGTCTGTAACCGAACCAAAGCAAACAAGAATTGAATTTGTCAAGCCAAATCCAAACCCAGACGTAGCAGGGCTACGTCTCTACAGCCTAGCCACAAATTGTAATTCGTAATGCATAATGCACAATTCATAAGTAGTGTAAAACAATTATTGCCATATTCTTAATAGCACTCTTGGAGCGATATTTTTCACTATTAAATCTCAATATAGAACCACTATATTTTCGATTCAATAGCAAAAAATCTCAT
>JAWXTR010000153.1:0-3977 GCA_044433365.1 Rikenellaceae bacterium | reverse complement strand
TCCAAATCTAAAACCTCAAAATAAAAAATCGAATAAAACCAATTATTAGAACTCCCCTAGTGAAAAATATCGCTCCAAGAGTGCTATTAAGAATATGGCAATAATTGTTTTACACTACTTAATTATAAACTTATTTTAGTAAACCCACTCATCATTCTAAAAGATTTAGTATCATCACACTCTTTTAAGTGTTTTAGAAGTCTAACACGCAAATCGTAAAGAGTATCTTTATATTTCTCGTCGTCAATCAAGTTAGTCATCTCGTTAGGGTCGTTTTTAAGATCGTATAGTTGGTCAGAACCACTAGGATTGAACGAATATTTAAACTCTGGAGTACGAATAGTACGAACACCAAACCAACGACCATTATATCTTTCGTAACGATAGAAAGCCTCGTCGGGAACGTTTTTCCAAGCCTCATCACCCCCCTTTACAAGCGGCATAAGTGAGCGGCTATCAAGGTTTGCATCGCAAGGTTGAAGATTCATATAGTCTACCATAGTCTGGTTAAGATCGATAAGAGATACTTGATGCTCCACCTCACTAGCCTCGCCATGAGGCATTTTTATAAGCATTGGAATACGCATCAAACCCTCATAGGCATAAGGACCTTTGTCGTAAAGACCATGTTCGGCAAGCATAGTACCTTGGTCGGATGTAAAAATAATCATTGTATCATCCCAAAGACCTTTAGCCTTTAGCTCATCGAAAAATTCGCCAAGTGCAGTGTCAAACATTGTACATAGTCCCATAGAGTACGATACTGTTTTGCGCCAATCATCGTCGCTCATGTGTCCAACATTCATCCAAGGCCAAAGAATATCATATTGAAAATCTAGACCATCTTGACGGTGGTGTAGCGACTCAGGAAGTTCTACATCTTTATAATTATACATTGTATTCCATGGAGCAGGTACTTTATACGAAGGATGCGGAGTGTGGAAACTTAGAGTCAAGAAAAATGGCTCCTCGGCGTTTTTATCCAACTCGTTGATATACTTAATACCTAAATCAACCTGTTTTTTAGCCTCTGTTTTTTCGTAAGGAGTTTTTAGAGTTGCGTAATATTCTGGTTTTTCCTCAAATTTTTCAACTTTCCCTTTTTCGTTAGGGTAGTAACGATCTAAGGCGTTGTAATCGGGGCGATTTTGCTTCTCTATTACAGCTTCACGTGCATTAATTTCACAATGTTGCGCACCACGGTCGCCAGGAGAGATGTAACCCACATGCCATTTGCCAAAATAGGCAACATCATAACCAGCTTTGCTAGCCCATTCGTAGATTGTGGTGTGTTCTTTCTCTAATGTAAGATTTTCGCAATGCCAAAGGTTTAGATTGTCGTCAAGACCTGTACGGTGACCCAATCGACCTGTAAAAAGTGCAGCACGTGATGGCGATGAAAGCCCTGTTGTGGTGCAGGCATTTGCAAAATTTACCGACTCAGCTTTTAGAGCATCAAGATTTGGAGTTTCGTGCTTTCCGCCCCCAAAACTTGCCATATCTAGGCGCATATCGTCAGTAAGGATAAATATTACATTCTTTTTTTTCGCTGCCTCTTTTGGCTCAGCATCGCCATTAGCAGCAGTGGCAATAGCTGGAATAGCCATTGCCGATAGTGCTGATATTATTGATATTTTTGATAACATGATTTAAATAATTAATTGTAAATTATAAATTATAAATTACAAATTATAATTTATAAATTATGAATTATGAATTATGAATTATGCATTGTGTTTACCATCTAACAGGCATAAACACAGTCATTTCATACTCACCACGGTTAGACCAAGCGTAGTAAGGGATAAGTTTTAGTTTAAAATCTTTATACTCTGTAGCAGCTGGAGCGTAAAGTTTAGTTTTGTCGAACTTAGTTGTACGTACTAGAGCATCGGCAGTGATAGTTTTAACACCACCAAGAATATCTTCAAACTTAACATCAAATTTAGTGTCGATAGGTAGCATAATGTTGTCGATAGTTACGCCTTTAGGTAAATCTTTACCCTCAACGCAATAAGTTAAAGGACCATAAGAGATAGCCACTTGATTACGTACCTCCTCTACCATAGGGTTAGCCTCATGGATAATAGGGCGCATAGGTAGCGTAAGCTCCACTTTATCGCCCTTGTTCCACTCACGGTTAACTACAGCAAAGATACTAGTACCTGAAAGCGGCATATCAACGCCATTAACAACCAAAGTTGCACCCTCAGCCCAAGCAGGGATACGAAGTTTTAGAGAGAAATCGGCACCAGCCTCACCATCATACTCAAAAGCAATATTTTCTGACCAAGGATAGCCTGTTTTTTGAACAAACTTAACATTATGACCTGCAATATCGGTATCAATCTCGTTGCTACCATACATTGTAACGCAAAGAGCATTATCCTCTTTGGCATAAGCATACTCTTTTGTTTCAGCTAGGAAACGAACCACGCTTGTAGGACAACAAACACAAGTACACTCCTCTGTCCAACGTTGGTGGAAGTCAAGAGATAGAATATTGTGCTCTTCGCCATACCAACGAAGTACGTTAGTGTAGTAGTAGCTATTACCATCAAGCTGCATAGATGAAAGATTGTTGTAGAACGATTTTTCCATCACATCAAGATATTTTGTTTCACCAGTGAGCATAAACATTCTCCAGCTAAAGTATGCACCATAGAAAGTTGCACAAGTTTCGTTGTAAGCTGTTGCATTTTGAATATGGTAAGGGTGTCCAAATGCCTCATGTACACACTCTGTAGCGTTGCGAGGAGTCTCCGAGCCGCCACGGTGAACATTGCCAATACCGCCAGTAAACGACGCTTTGCGAGTGTAGATATCTTCCCAAATCTTCTCAAGTGCTACACGTAGCTCTCTGTCGTTCGACTCAGCTGCGTAGTCGGCCGCACCAATATATAGCACTGGACCTAAAACTGCGTGTCCTACAGCACGGTGTTCTTCACGAAGTTTTGTGTCGTTTTGATTTTGAGTTTTACCTTTTTGGTGTCCACGACCTGTGATAAAACGGTTTGCAAGGTCAAGATAACGTTTTTCGCCTGTTGTGCGATAAAGCTCCATAACGCCCATAACCTGAGTAGGGTTAAAATCTACATCCGAAAGCTCAGGAGTTACTTCTGCAAAATATTTATCAAGATAGTCGCCTACTCTAATGGCTGCATCTAATAGTGTGCGCTCACCTGTTACACGGTAGTGAGTACATGCCATTGTTAGTAGGTGTCCCATGTTGTAAGTCTCGTGCATTCCTACAGCTTTAAAACGCTGAGTATTATTGAAAGGTTTATCCCAAGCACGCTCCGAACCTGTTATACCATAACCGATTTGAGTATGAGTAGTAGAGTAGCCATCGTCTGCAATTGAGCGAGCAATTAGCGAAGCCTTTTCGTTGATTTGTTTTAGAAGTTCAGGGTCTTTAGTGACAGAATATACTCCGATTTGAGCCTCCAACCACTTATAGTAGTCGCCATCTTGCCAATAAGTACCCTTAAATCCGTCGCCTTTTTCAACTTCTCCAGCCAAAATTCTAAAGTTGTTTTCAGAGAAGCCCATAAAATATTTATATTGAGCAGGCACCAAATTTGGCATAACCAAGTCAAAACGCTCTTTCCAAAATCCTTCAGTCCACTCAACATCGCCAATGTCGATGCCATGAGCCTTAACATAGGCATTTTCTGTAGCACCAACATAAGCTCTATCTTGAGCTGAAGCTAGTGAAATTGTTCCTGAAAGCAGAACTGATAGTAAAATTGATTTTTTCATAAATTGATAATTGCTAGTGGTCAACGATTAAAACCGATAATGATAAATTTTAGTGTATTTTAATAATTGGTTTTATTTGATTTTTAGAAGTTCTCTTTTAAGTAGTGTAAAATAATTATTGGTGTGTTTTTAATAGTGCTATTGGAAATGAGATTTTTTGCTATTGAATTGAAAATATAGTGGTTCTACATTGAAATTTAATAGTGAAAAATATC
>JAWXTR010000152.1:0-4027 GCA_044433365.1 Rikenellaceae bacterium | reverse complement strand
GGGTGACCCAAAAGCACCTATTTTACATGAACAACCCTTGTCACAGAGCTTGTGGCAAGGGTTGTTTCTATATTTAAAGGGCTTTTGGGTCACCCTCTACCTTGGTGCGGTTAACTTGGTTCGGTTACAGACGTTGGACCCAACGTCTCTACTGTCGAGCCATCAATTTAAATTCTTAACAACAGGTTTTGAGAATGAGCCCAAAATATAGACAAAAATGAGTTCTGATATATATACCAAAACTCATTTTTTATTTTAAACTTGAACATTAAGGGAACTTATAATAATTAGAACTCCAATTAAATTAAAGCTAATTGATTATCTTCGATAAGCTTACGAAGATTAAGAAGAGCATAACGCATACGACCTAATGCTGTGTTGATACTTACTCCTGTATGCTCAGCAATCTCTTTAAAACTTAAACCAAGATAGTGGCGCATTATTACAACCTCACGTTGCTCTGCTGGTAATCTGTCGACCAATTTTCTAACGTCACTTTCAGTTTGTGTTGTAATCATTTGATCTTCAACATTATTATCAACAAACTCCTTATTATTGAGAATATCAACTTCACTATCTGTAGAGATAACACGATGTTGCTTTTGATGGCGGAAGTAGTCAATCACCATATTATATGCAATACGCATCAACCAAGATTGGAATTTACCATTATCTGAGTATTTTCCATTCTTAATAGAGTTCATAACTTTGATAAAAAGCTCTTGCGACAAGTCATCTGCCACATCAGCATCTTTCACCAACATTAAAATATAATTGTATGCTTTTTTACGGTAACGACCTATTAAAGTATTTATCGCTTTCTCATCGCCACCAATGTACGCACTGATTAGTGCTTGATCATTTAACTTTTCCATATCTCACTTTTTTCTATATTTTCAATAATAGTGCCGCCATTTAATTTGCGACAAATGTAAGAATCTTTCGTGCGATTTTTCGTCAAAATATCAATAAAAAAATGATAAATAATAAAAATCCAACCATTATTTCCGATAAAAATTAATTTCAATCTGGAATTTTAAGATTCTAATAAAAAGTAAAATAGGCTATAAGCAAGTCAAATTTAAGATTTACAATAGAAATAGCTACAAACTGTTAGCTCGGCTATTAATTCGATACAAATATATGAATTTAAATTTTAATATCCAAATTTTTACAACATTTTTTTTATTTCAATCAATTTTCCAAGTGCCTCGAAAGGGGTTAAGTCGTTGGGATTAAGACCTTTTAGCATATCTCTAATTTTATATAAAATAGGATCTTCTAGTTCAAAAAGGGTCAACTGTTTATCACCCTCAACCTCCGCTTTCTTAAACTCTGCAAACGAACGATAGTCGATAGTTTTATCTTCACTATCAGCTCTACTATTCATTTTTTCTCGTTGCAGCTCCAAACGCTTTAAAATCTCCTCAGAGCGCATCACAACACTTCGTGGCATACCTGCCATACGAGCTACGTGAATACCAAAAGAGTGCTCAGTACCGCCACGCCCTAGCGTGCGAAGAAACATAATCTTATTACCTATCTCTTTCACCTCAACATTATAATTTTTGATACGAGGATAGAGCTGCTCCATCTCATTAAGCTCATGGTAGTGGGTTGCAAAAAGAGTTTTTGCTCGCCCTTTCTCCCCCTCATGTAGATACTCTACCATACTCCACGCAATCGAAATACCATCATAGGTACTTGTACCACGCCCAATCTCATCTAAAAGCACTAAGCTACGGTCGGTAATATTATTTAGAATATTTGCACTCTCGAGCATCTCTACCATAAAGGTACTTTCACCCATAGAGATGTTGTCGGAAGCCCCAACACGTGTAAATACTCTATCTGTAATACCCAATCGTGCACTATCTACAGGCACAAAACAACCTACCTGCGCCATTATTACAACTAGTGCAGTCATACGCAAAAGAGCAGATTTACCCGACATATTTGGACCTGTAATAATTACAATTTGCTGCTGTTTGGTGTCGAGGTATATATCGTTTGGGATATATTTTTCACCCACGGCAAGCATCTGTTCGATTACTGCATGGCGTGCCCCTTTGATATCGATAAGATTTTCGTCGATTAAAGTGGCTCGTTTATAACCATTAGCACTAGAAACACGTGCAAACGAAAGCAGGGCATCTATCTCGCCTGCAATAGCACTATCGTTAAGAATATGGCGAATATAGGCGTTACAATCGGCTACTAACTGCTCGTAAATAGCCATTTCGATAGATAAAGAACGCTCCTCGGCTCCTAAAATCTTCTCTTCATACTCTTTCAACTCCTCAGTAATATAGCGTTCGGCACTAGTTAAGGTCTGCTTGCGTATCCAAGATGCTGGAACCTTATCTTTGTGGGTGTTACGAACCTCTATATAGTAGCCAAACACATTATTGAAGCCTATTTTTAGGGATGTTATGCCTGTAGATTGTATTTCTCGCTCTTGCATAGCCAAAATATACTCCTTGCCTTTATACATCAAGTTTCGAAGTTCGTCAAGCTCCATAGATACACCGCTTGCCACTACTCCACCCTTTTGAATCATCGACGAAGGCTCTTCACAAATAGTTTTTTCGATTTTTTCACGAAGCTCTCTACACGGCTCAATCTCCTTTGCCCACTCTCTTAAAAGTGAAGACTCTGCGCTACATAGCTTCTCTTTAATCTTTTCAAGTGAGAATAATCCACGCTCTAACTGTTTAAGCTCACGTGGAGCACAACGTGCAGCGGCTACTTTAGATATAAGACGCTCTAAATCGCCAATTTGGGCTATTTCCATGCCTATTGCATCCGAAAGAAGCCTGTTTTTTATAAAATATTCAACCTTATCGTAGCGTCTTTCAATATCAGTTTTACTTTTTAATGGAAGCGACAACCACCTGCGGATTGTACGTGAACCCATAGGCGATAGCGACTTATCGAGAACATCGACAAGCGATTTACCTCGTTGCGAAGAGGTAGAGAATATCTCAAGATTTGCAAGGGTATATTTGTCGAGCCATACATATAAATCCTCCTCTATTCGAGAGATAGAGGTTATATGTTTTATATCGTTATGGCAAGTATATTCAAGGTAATAAAGTATTGCACCAGCAGCAGATATAGCAGAGGGCAAACTATCAATACCATATCCTTTAAGTGAATTAACCTCAAACAGCTTTTTAAGACGCTCGGTAGAGTTCGACTCATCAAAATTCCACTGCTCTATAGGATATAATTGGTAGTTACGACCAAAAAGCTCAAAAAACTGCTCACGACACCCCTTTTGGATAAGCACCTCTTTAGGTTTAAACGAAAGCAGCAGCTTTTCGGCATAATCTTTCGAACCCTCAGCAGCATAATATTCACCAGTTGTAATATCTAAGAATGCAATACCAATAGCTTTTGCACCGAAATATAGAGAACCTAAGAAGTTGTTCTCTTTGGATTGCAACACCTCATCATTAAACGAAACTCCCGGAGTTATAAGCTCCGTAACACCACGTTTAACAATAGTTTTTGTTTTTTTGGGATCTTCTAGCTGTTCACAAATTGCAACACGCTCGCCAGAGCGAATCAGCTTTGGAAGATAGGTATTTAGAGAATGGTATGGAAACCCTGCAAGCTCTACAAACGAGGCTGCACCATTTGCACGTTTTGTAAGTGTAATTCCTAAAATTTCACTTGCCTTTATAGCATCTTCGCCAAAAGTTTCGTAAAAATCGCCTACTCTAAAGAGCAGAATTGCCTCAGGATGTGAATCTTTAATGGTGTAATATTGCTTCATTAAAGGGGTTTCAACATATTTTTTCTCTTTTGCCATTGAATTTCGTAGATTGAAAATTAAAATTTTTCAAAATTAGTGAAAAATTTTTAATTCTAAAAAATTACTCCTAAAATTCACTCTTTAATCTTAAGGGGAGTTCTAATAATTGGTTTTATTCGATTTTTTATTTTGAGGTTTTAGATTTGGATTTTGCAAAATGTGGGCGTAGCGGTGCCTACGGTGCATTTTGTAAAATTCAAAGGTGAA
>JAWXTR010000151.1:0-4079 GCA_044433365.1 Rikenellaceae bacterium | reverse complement strand
AATTGGAAAAAACTGTTAAGGTGCAAGACGACTCGGATATGTTGCTTATCAAAGCACTAAAAGATAGCAAAGTACCCGTTTTAGCAATCTGTAGAGGTGCTCAGCTTACAAATGTTGCATTTGGCGGCACGCTCTACCAAGACCTACCATCGGAGCTAAAAAAGAGCAAGGTAAATCATCGTCAAAGCCAGCATAAATCAAAGGCTACACACTCGGTTAAGATTAAAGAGGGAAGTGAATTTAGCAAAATATTAAGTGGTGCTACGCAGGTAGATGTAAACACTTTCCACCACCAAGCAGCAAATAAGGTTGGCAAAGGATTAATCGTCGTAGCAGAGAGTGAAGATGGAGTAATCGAGGGGTTAGAGAGCCGCAACGGACAGTGGATTTGTCCTCAATTTCACCCAGAGGGGTTGGCTGAGGATAAAAACTCTATTATGATACGTTTTTTTGAACATCTTATTGAGCGTGCAAAATAAATCGTTGAGAGAGAGGGGGGGTAATTCGTAATTTTCAATTAATTCTCCCCTCCAATAACAAAAAACTGGCTCGATAGAGACGTTGTGTACAACGTCTGAATATTCTGTAAAACAAACAATTAAATTATTCGGTAAGGTTCGATTACAGACGTTGGACCCAACGTCTCTACGGACGGAAGCAAACAATTAAATTATTTCGTAATTTGTAATTAATTCGCCTTAAGGGGAGTTCTAATAATTGGTTTTATTCGATTTTTTATTTTGAGGTTTTAGATTTGGATTTTGCAAAATGTAGGCGTAGCGGTGCCTACGATGCATTTTGTAAAATTCAAAGATGAAGCCTCAAAATGAAAAAGCGTTAAAATCCAATTTTTAGAAGTTCCCTTAAGAAATAGAGCTAAAATCGACAATCTCCAAATCCTTATTAGAGGTTGTTAACTTTCGAAACATCCGATTTTTATCTTTTTCAAGATTAGGGTCGTCAAGAAGAATCTCTTCACAAATTTCACGTATTCTAACCATTAATTGGTTGTCTTTAGAGAGCGAAGCAATTTTAAGGTCGACCATCTCACCACTTTGGCGTGTACCCTCAATATCGCCATAACCTCTTAATTTAAGGTCAAGCTCAGCAAGCTCAAAACCATCAGTTGTGTCGACCATAGCCTGTAGTCGTTTACGTCCATCGATCGAAAGTTTGTAGCCAGCCATCAAAATACAGTACGACTGCTCACCACCACGCCCTACACGCCCACGAAGCTGATGAAGCTGCGATAGTCCAAACCTTTCAGCACTTTCTATCACCATAACCGTAGCATTTGGCACATTTACACCCACCTCTATCACGGTAGTAGCAACCAAAATTTGAGCACGACCTTGGGCAAATTCATTCATCCCAAACTCCTTATCGACAGGTTTCATCTTTCCATGCACAATTGCAGTGTTGTACTCAGGCATCGGAAAAGCACGTGTAATACTCTCATAACCATCCTCCAGATTTTTGTAATCCATCTTCTCCGACTCACTAATCATAGGATATACCAAATATATCTGACGACCAGCAGCAATCTCTTTCCGCATAAATCCAAAAAGCTCATCACGTCTACCATCATTCATCATCATAGTACGAATAGGCTTACGTCCTGGGGGCAATTCGTCGATTATCGAAACATCTAAATCGCCATATAAAGTCATTGCAAGGGTGCGAGGAATAGGCGTAGCACTCATTACTAGCACATGCGGCGGCATTTCGCTCTTACGCCACATTTTCGATCGCTGCTCCACACCAAAACGGTGCTGCTCGTCGATTATAACCAATCCCAGATTAGAAAACTGAACACTATCCTCAAAAACAGCATGCGTAGAGATTAAAATATCGATATCACCACTCTCCAACCCCTCACTTATCACTCTTCTCTCACGTTTTCGGGTAGAACCTTTCAAAAGCTCAACCCTAATATCCAATCCCTCAACCATTTTCGAGATAGATTCAAGATGTTGAGTAGCAAGAATTTCGGTAGGTGCAACCAGAGCACACTGATAGCCATTATCTATAGCAATCAACATCGAAAGCAGCGCAACGACAGTCTTTCCACTACCCACATCACCTTGAAGCAAGCGGTTCATCTGCCTACCAGTGATAGTGTCGCCTCGAATCTCTTTTACCACTCGTTTTTGCGCCCCAGTAAGAGGAAAAGGCATTAGATTATGGTAAAAATTGTTAAAGTTATCGCCAATACGTGGAAACATTACACCTACAAACCTACTCATACGAAGGCTTTTAAGCCTTAAAATTGACATTTGAAGCCTTAAAAGTTCCTCAAATTTCAAACGATATTGTGCGGCTTCAAGCAAGGCATTAGATTGCGGAATATGTATGTTGTAGAGGGCTTTATTTAGAGGAATTAGGTTAAATTGCTTTAAAAACCAATCAGGAAGAGTCTCTTCGATAAGTTGATAGCCATTTTGAAGCATTTCACGCACTGCACCCTGCACTACTTTAGTGCCAGCACCAGCCTTATTGAGCTTCTCAGAAGAGCTATAAACCGCCATTAAACCCACCTTTGCAAGGCTTTTTTCGGCAAGAGGAATATCAAATTCGGGGTGTACTATGGATAGATTGCCATTAAAGATAGATGGACGACCAAAAATCAGATATTCACGTCCAATTTCGATTTTTTTAGATACCCACTCAATCCGATTAAACCAGATAAGCTCTGCACGCCCTGTATCGTCGGCAACATGCACCACAAAGCGCATTTTAAAGCCACTACCGAGCATCTGCACCGCCTCAACACGTGCCTTTATATGAATAAAAGTTTGAGATTCATCGAAAATTTCACGGATTTTGTAAATTTTGCTTCTATCAATATATCGGTAGGGATAAAAGGTGAGCAAATCGCCAAAAGTGAAGATATTCAGCTCTTTGGCAATCAATGCAGCTTTGCGCTCTCCAATTCCTGGAAGAAATTTTATCTCTCTACTCCAATATGTATCCATATTCGGTTTATTGTTGTAAAAATAGGTAGGTTATTGTGCCTCGATGGCGTGAACCCCACTGGTCACTAACCTCGAAACGTGATTTTTTGGCAAAACTTAGGGCTGCATCGTTAATACAGTTATCGTTTTTGGCTGTTGTCCTCCCCACATCCGCCGATATTACATCGCCATTATTGTTTACTATTACTTTTATTATCACCTCACCCCCACTTTCGCATTTATAGGCAGGAGTTGGAAGATATACCGCTCTACGACCATCTAAATCGTAGCTAACAGTCACTTTTCCATTGACTTTTGTATCGTTTAGAGGTTTTTCGTCTCTATCGCTCTTTTCGCCCCCTTTTTTGTAGCTATTATTGATTGCAGCCTCTTCGGCAAGCCCCTTTTGGTAGGCTTTACGATTGGCATCAAGACGAGCTTGGAGCTGCTGCGCCTCATCATACAAATCTTGTGCATTTGTGCCCCTATCATCTTTCATAGGGGTGCTATTTGAGGCACTTTCATTAGAGCGACGATTTTGAATATCCTCATACATCTGCTTCTCAATCTCTTGCGCAAGCTGCTCCTCCTTGGTTATCTCTTCCTCCTCTACAATAGGCTCCTCCTCCTGTGGAATATCGATAAAAAATCCATCGACCATATCGACCGAAGTGAGCTGAAATCTAACCGAAGCAACAGCCAAAAACGCTACAATAAAGGCAAGGGAAATGGTAATAACCCCCAATTTATTGCGGTAGATCCACTCCGAAAAGTCCATTTTTCGCTTTTTAAAAGGAAGCGAAGAGTAAATTATATATCGTGGGTCGTTTTTGTCTATTACACGCTTCTTAGCAGGGCGAGCAGAGATAGGTTTTACACCTTTTTCCTCTCTACGAGCAGTTTTTGTATCTGATTTTTGTCGATTCATAATTTGATATAAATAATTGCAAAGTTACCAAAATAGAATTATTTTCCAAAATTTCAAAAAAATTGTTTTTTTGCCAATTTTTAAGTAGGGTAAAATAATTATTGGTGTATTTTTAATAGTGCTATTGGAGATGAGATTTTTTGCTATTGAATCGAAAATATAGTGGTTCTATATTGAGATTTAATAGTGAAAAATAT
>JAWXTR010000150.1:0-4141 GCA_044433365.1 Rikenellaceae bacterium | reverse complement strand
GAGAAGAGTAAATTTCCAATCGAAATTGAAATCACTCTCTCTGTTAATTTTCTGCTCACCACCACATGAGGCAAGAAGCAGAAGTAAGCTACAAAGTGAGCTGTAAAGTAGAGATTTTAAGTTCATAATTTTTATGTTTTAGATTTAAAATTTTAGAAGTTCCCTTTAATTTTTTTGTTTTGGAAGTTCGCTTTACGAAAATTACAATTAGTAATTAATTATAGTACAAAAGTAGCTATTGTTTTTCCTTTTTTTAAGTGGTATATTGTTTGAAAAAGAGTGGTTAATTTAATTTTTTGCCTATATATTGAAATTTAAAAGGGCTGAGTGTGTAATATATTTAGATAAAAAAATATTTAGTGAAAAATATAGTAAAATTGCTGGTAAATATCACAAAATTAGTATGTTGTAACTATTGTTTTGTGCGTACAAATAAATAGCAATTATTTATCAAACTAATTACCACCCTCTTTTGTTGAAATTTATCCCCTGTTAGATATTTTTATTATAGATACCTTTGTATTGCAAATTATAACTTTATTTAGAGGTTAATGTTGATATTGTAATATTGTAAGTAGGGTAAAATAATTATTGGTGTATTTTTAATAGTGCTATTGGAGATGAGATTTTTTGCTATTGAATCGAAAATATAGTGGTTCTATATTGAGATTTAATAGTGAAAAATATCGCTCCAAGAGTGCTATTAAAAATATGGCAATAATTGTTTTACACTACTTAAAAACAAGATAAATTATAACTTAATGAAAAGATTATTTTTGATACTAACCTTGAGTTTATCAACTTTTTTTAGTGAGGTTGCGACTGCTCAGAACCTACCTAACGGTTATCCTCAAACTGAGAGAACCAAACTACTACTAAATAGTGAATGGAAATTCTTTCTTGGCGATGCCGATGCACCCTACTATAGCGTAAAAACAGACGATAGCAGATGGGAGAGTGTAACAGTGCCCCACACCTTTTGTCTTACCGACTTAACAATTAATGGAAGCCAAGACGATAAGAGTCAAAAGAGCTTTATGAGAGATGTAGGTTGGTATAGACGTGATATTTTTATTGGAAATAGCAATAAAAAAGTATATCTCGAATTTGAGGGTGTACATCAAATCACTACGCTTTGGGTAAATGGTAAAAAAGTGGGTGTTCATAGCGTTGGGGGCTACACTCCTTTTAATTTTGACATTACCGACTACGTAAAACGAGGTGCAACCAATCAAATCACAATTCTTGCCGATAATAGAGTTAGTCAGGTTACTCCGCCCGACCCTGGTCAGTTCGACTACATTAAATTTAGCGGTCTTTATCGTGATTTATACCTTGTAGAGAAGAGTTTGACACATATAACCTCCAATTTAGAGTCGATGTATAGTGGTGTGACTATCACAACACCATCGGTCGACTACGTTAATGGAAATGCAACTATCGATATTCGCACAGAGGTGAAAAATGAGAGCAACAAGGCTCAAAAAACAACACTAGTACAGCGTGTAGTTGATGCTGATGGCTCTGTTGTGTTAAAACTTAGCCAATCCGCCGAGATTGGTGCTGGAGATAGCTATCGCTTTTCGCAAATTGGAGGAATAGATAGAGATGTAAAGCTATGGAGTATCGAAACGCCATATCTTTATAAGGTAAACACCACTCTTTATGATGAGAGTGGTAAGGCTATAGATGTTGTCGACAATCGTTTAGGACTACGTAAAATAGAGTACGACTACGAAAAAGGCATCATTTTGAATGGTAAAAATATAGAGCTTATCGGACTAAATCGTCATCAACAGTTTGCATATATTGGCGATGCTGTTCCAAATTCGCTACACTACCGAGATATGATTCAGTTTAAAAATTTAGGGTTGAATTGCGTTCGTACTGCACACTATCCTCACGATGATGAGATTATAAAGGCTTGCGATGAGCTTGGAATATTGGTATATGAAGAGGCTCCAACGTGGATTAGCATATCGCCAGAGCAACAGTGGTATGAAAATGAACAAAAAGCTAATCAGGCGATGGTTAGAAACCATAAAAACTCACCATCAATCATAATTTGGGGTGCTGGAATCAATCATAGAGGTGCTGTTGCACAGTCGCAGTTTGTTGTAAAACAAGAGGACCCTACTCGCTGGACTGCATCGCAAAATAGTCGTTGGACAGGTTGGCAAACAAGCAATTGGGCTGATATTTTTGCAAATATGAACTACGGTCCCGGTATTTGGGCAAGGGAAGAGCCTTTGCTAGCTATGGAGGGTAATGCTGGTCCTGAGGCTACAGCTATCTATAAGCGTGACCCTAAAATGCCGGGTATTTTTGCATGGACCGCACACGCCTACTACACTTTTCATGTTTTTGATATGGATAATAGTATGGAAATTCGCACTAGATTGGGTTTGATGGATGCTTTCCGCTATCCAAAAGATGATTGTCTATATTGGTATCCTGCTGAGCTAAAAACTGAGCCTTACATACATGTAAAGGATAGCTGGACTTCGGAGCTTAAAATGCTAACTATCTATAGTAATGCCACAGAGATAGAACTTCTAGTAAATGGTGAGTCGATAGGTCGTTACGCTCCTTCAAAAAGACTTATATTTAATGGTTTAGAGCATGCACCTTTTGAGATTGAAAACTTTAAATATAGCGATGGTGAACTAAAAGTAATAGCTTATAGGGAGGGGCGTGTGATTTTAGAAAAAAGTGTATATACCCTATCAAAAGCTGAAAAACTTAGGTTAGTAGCCGATAAATATGATGTAGATTTCACAGCAGATGGCAATGATATTCTAGTAGTTCATGCAGAGGTGTTGGATAAAAACGGTATGGTTATCAAAGATTATGAGGGTGAAATTAAATATAGCGTAAAAGGCGATGCCACAATAGTAGGCGATGAAATAGGCAAGGGCTACAACCCTGCAAAGGTGATAAATGGAGTGGGTAGTGCGTTAATTCGTGCTGGTAGAAGTGCTGGAGAGGTTGAAATTAGTGCTAACTCTAGTGGTTTAGCATCGTCGTCGATAGTGGTCGAAACTTCCAAAGCACAAACCGATATGATGGTTGCAGATGCCTATGCAATTAGAGACAAAGAGGGAGTAGTGGTAGATTTAGGCGGTGAGGGTCAGCTAATTCAATTTGGTTGGACTCCGTGGATTTCTGAGAAGCAGAGTAGTGCTACAATTTCGATAGCTCCAGCTACACCTCAAAACTACGTGGCAGGTTTTGTTCCATCTACCACCGATCGTAGTCAGATAGTAGAAAGTGGCACGGAGGGAGCCTATACATTTACAATAAAATGTAACTCTTCTGATGGAGTGATTCGTTGGTTAGGTGAAATGAACGTAATAGGTCATGATAGTTTTGTGTATGGCGATGGACTTCTAGCTACCGATAAAAATGGTGTTGATTTAGAGATTTCGGGGCTGAAAAAGGGTGATTATTCACTGACTACCTACCACCATGCACCTAGCTCTAACACAAACGAAATGGATCCAAACCTAGACAGATTAAAAAACGAGTCGATTCACAAACTTCCCTATGCAAAAGAGATTTCGGTTAGTGTAAATGGTAAAAAAGAGCCATCTACTACTCAAGTAACATCGGGTAAAGAGCAACAATATAGTAAAGCAGCCACCTATACACTTGATTTCACAGTAGAAAATGATGGTGATATAGCAACCATCACCTTTAGAAGTGAGGATAATAATAATGGTATATGGCTAAATGGGTTTGAATTTTTTAGGTACTTAAAATAAAAAATCTCTCAAAATCTTGAATTTAGAACTCCTCTAAAATAACCTCTTTCGCTCGCTAAACGCCAATAAAGGTTTGAAAAACCTTTATTGGCGTTTTTTACGTATATTTTCAAGATATTGGGGGATATCTCTAAAAAATGATATAAAAAAGTGTAAATGCAATATTTGTCCATATAATACGCCATAATAATCCATTGTTGGTTAATAATTTTCTCCGTAATTTTGCATGTAAATAATTGAGCATAATTATTTATTGCTTAAGGGAACTTCTAAAAATTGGATTTTAACGCTTTTTTATTTTGAGGCTTCACCTTTGAATTTTACAAAATGCACCGTAGGCACCGCTACGCCCACATTTTGCAAAATCCAAATCTAAA
>JAWXTR010000149.1:0-4326 GCA_044433365.1 Rikenellaceae bacterium | reverse complement strand
GGACGTGCCTTATGGTGTGTTGCTTTCAGGTGGGTTAGACTCTTCTATAATTTCGGCAGTTGCTAAAAAATTTGCTGCTCGTCGTATTGAGACTCAAAATGCCGAGGAGGCTTGGTGGCCACAGCTCCACTCGTTTGCTGTTGGACTTGTAGGCTCACCAGATTTGGCTGCTGCTCGCAAAGTTGCAGACGAGATTGGTTCGGTGCATCACGAGATTAATTTTACCGTACAAGAGGGGCTGGATGCTGTTAAAGATGTGATTTACAATATCGAAACCTACGACGTTACTACAGTGCGTGCCAGTACGCCTATGTATCTGCTTTCGAGAGTTATTAAGTCGATGGGTGTGAAGATGGTGCTTAGTGGTGAGGGTGCCGATGAGATTTTTGGCGGTTATTTATATTTCCACAAAGCTCCAAGTGCTGAGGAGTTTCATAAAGAGACTGTACGTAAGATTGGCATGCTACATATGT
Source organism: Rikenellaceae bacterium (assembly GCA_044433365.1). Lineage (GTDB taxonomy): Bacteria > Bacteroidota > Bacteroidia > Bacteroidales > Rikenellaceae > CAMQVM01. The sequence goes on along the minus strand of JAWXTR010000149.1, from coordinate 3,853 downwards.
ACGACTGTTTACGTGCTAATAAGTCGCTATGCGCTTGGGGTGTTGAGGGTCGTGTGCCATTTTTGGATAAAGAGTTTTTGGATGTTGCAATGCGCCTAAACCCTAAAGATAAGATGATTACCAAAGAGCACATGGAAAAGTGGCTGTTGCGCAAGGCTTTCGAAGATTATCTACCTGAGAGCGTAGCTTGGCGACAAAAAGAGCAATTTTCGGATGGTGTTGGCTACAATTGGATAGACTCACTTCGTGATTTAACATCGTCGGAGGTTAGTGATGAGCAGATGGCACATGCAGCAGAGCGTTTCCCTATTAATCCTCCAATGTCGAAAGAGGAGTATTTCTATCGTTCTATTTTTGAGAGCCATTTCCCTTCTGAGGCGGCTTCAAAATGCGTTCCATCGCTTCCATCAGTGGCATGTAGCACCCCTATAGCACTTGAGTGGGATGAGGCATTCAAAAAAATGGCTGACCCTTCTGGACGTGCAGTTGCTGGGGTTCACGAGCAATCTTACTAGAGGTAGTTCTAAAATCCTCCTTTAAATAAATAGTAAATGAGTGTGACCAAAAGCACCCATTTTATACAAACAACCCTTATCACAGAGCTTGAGAGAGGGTTGTTTGTCTATTTTAAGTACTTTTGTGTCATCATCATACAACCGAGCTGTCAAAAGTTTAAATTACTTCTGCAATAAAACACAGCAGTAGAGACGTAGCCCTGCACGTCTAAAAAGAACCCTGATTTGGTTTTTAAAAACCATTAAAAAACGACAGCTTTTTTGTTACAGACGTAGCAGGGCTACGTCTCTACTGCTGAGTTATTAAAATCCAATTTTTAGAAGTTCCCTTTAATCTTTTGATGTTTTTATAGTTAAAAATTCAAAAAAATGGTGTAAATTTGAAAATTAATTGGATAGTTCAAAATTATAACCATACAACAATGCTCAAAACAAATAGCCAAATAGAGTTAGCAAAAGAGTTTCTGCAAACTACAGGCGAAAATATATTTTTAACTGGACGTGCAGGGACAGGTAAGACCACATTTCTACGAAATATTATTACTTCTATAAATAAGCGTGTAGTGGTAGCAGCCCCAACAGCTGTTGCGGCTATTAATGCTCGTGGGGTTACGCTACATTCGCTTTTCCAGATACCGTTTGGTCCGCTACCTCCAAATATTGATAATTTCGACCGTTCCAAAAGCTCAAACGACCATAAATATAGGGCTATGAGCAAAAATAAAATTGCTCTGCTACGCTCGATGCAGCTACTTGTTATTGACGAGATTAGTATGGTACGTTGCGATATTTTAGATGCTATAGATAAGATATTACGACGAGTTCGCCATAGAGATACCCCCTTTGGTGGTGTACAGCTGCTAATGATTGGCGATATAGAGCAGCTTTCGCCAATCTGCAAGGATGAAGAGTGGCTACTACTTCAAAAATATTATAAATCTGCCTATTTTTTCGACTCTCAAGTTCTTTCTCGAAGTAAATATATCACAATCGAGCTAAAGGAGGTGTACCGCCAAAGCGATACCAATTTTACATCACTGCTAAATGCAGTACGTGATAATAATATCACCCCAGATGTAATTTCAAAGCTAAATAGCAGATATATTCCAGACTTTCAACCAACTGAAAGTGAGGGTTATATCACTCTTACAACCCACAATTTTAGTGCAAATAGAATAAACAGCGACAAACTTGATGTTTTAGCCAATACATCGCACTATTTCAAAGCAGACGTAGATGGTGATTATCCAGAAGCGGCATATCCAAACGATTTAAATTTGGAGTTAAAGGTTGATGCACAGGTTATTTTTATCAAAAACGACCCCTCACCCGAAAAGCTCTACTACAACGGTATGATAGGCAAAGTTAAGGCTATTAGTGAGGATAAAATCACAGTTATGCCCACTAACGGAGCTGAGGAGATTGAGCTTTCAAAGATAACGTGGGATAATATTGAATATAGAGTAAATGAGAAGAGCGGAGAGATAGAGGAGAATATAAAGGGTACTTTTAAGCAGATACCGCTTCGCCTTGCATGGGCTATCACAATTCATAAAAGTCAAGGTTTGAGCTTCGACCGTGCCATTATCGATGCCGAAAGCTCGTTTGCACATGGTCAGGTGTATGTTGCGCTTAGTCGTTGTCGCACTTTTGAGGGTTTGGTCTTAAAATCGGAGCTAAGAACTGGTTCTATAATAAGAGACGAGAAAATCGAAGATTTTAGTAGTTTTGTGAGCCATAGCCAACCATCGGTTTTAGAGCTAGAGAGGTGTAAATGGGATTACCATGCAAATTTACTCTACGAACTGTTTGGTTTTTCAAATCTTAATCGACTATTTTTCACAATCTCAAAATATATAGATTCTACCCTATACAAAGATTTTCCACTTATTTGCGATAGCGTAAAGGAGTGTAGCGATGTGGTAAATCGTGATATTTTTATCGTTGGCGAAAACTTCAAACGTCAGATTGAAAAGGCTATAGCTCAAAGCGATGAACACCCTGCTGAAAATAGCTTTATAAAAGAGCGACTATTTAAGGCATCACAATATTTTAGCCAAAAATTTAGCTACTTAGATAGCATTGCCGAGCAGATAAGTTTGATTGAGCCAAGCGCAAAGGATGTAAAGAAGCGACTTTCAAAATATGTTGATGAATTAGAGGAGGAGTTGCAGCTAAAATCTTGCGGAATAGAGCTTTGCGGTGAGGGATTTACAACCGACGAATATAATCGACGAAAGTTTAGAATTATGACTCAAAGTGTGGGTAGTAGCAAGTCGAAAAAGTCGCAAGAAACTCGAAGAAAAGAGCCTATTTCAAACGAAAAAATAGTTACCGATATTATCAACGAAGAGCTTTACCTCACTCTTACCGCATGGCGAACAGAGATGACTAAAGAGCTTGACAAACCAGCCTATACCGTGCTTACCAATCGTGCAATTATAGAGCTACAGGCGGTGCTACCTACAGATATTAAAGAGCTATCAAAAATTAATGGCATCGGAAAGATAAAATTAGAGGAGTATGGTGAGGAGTTGTTAGATATAATTTGTGATTATGTAGACGAGCAACAAATTAATATCCAGGAGTACAGAAAAAGCGATATTTGGAAAAAAGAGGTTACAGAGAGTGAAAAAGCTAAAATCTTAAAACGTGAATATACAACAGAGGGCGACAAACTTGTTAAAATAGCCTCTCATTTGGTCACCCTATCGCTTCTCAAAGAGGGAATGAGCATCGAAGAGATTGCAGCAGAGCGAGAAATGTCGGTTAATACAATCCGCAATCATATCGAAAAAAATATCGCTGAAGGAGCGTTGCAGTTAGAGGATTATATCGAAAACTATAAGATTGAACCTATCCGCCAACAACTCTCACAGCAAGACGAAACGACAACTCTATCAAGCATAAAAGAGAAGTTGGGTGAGGATTATAGTTATAATGATATTCGTTTTGTAATTGCTGGTAATAAGTAGGTTTATTGGCTTATTCTCAAAATCTGTTGTTACCCCCATTAAACAAGCAATTTTTCAATTCGGTAAAAGAAAAACGTTAAAAATTTAACACTTCTAAGACGATGCCTAAAATCTTTAATTTTTGAGTTAAGAACTTCGGCTCTTGCGTTAGAGAATCCAGCGAATTTGCCTAAAACAATAAGCTACTACTGCTACGTCTCTACTGCTTAGTCGCCAACACACCGAATTGTTTTAAACCCCTTTTTTTAAACATAACACCGCACAGGTAGAGACGTAGCCCTGCTACGTCTGAAAACAACACCCCGAATTGTTTTAAACCTTTTTTTTTAAACATAACGATTTGTGTTACAGACGTAGCAGGGC
>JAWXTR010000148.1:0-4347 GCA_044433365.1 Rikenellaceae bacterium | reverse complement strand
CAGCAGTAGAGACGTAGCCCTGCTACGTCTGTAACAACCCCACGTTTTGTTTTAGATAGATATCTTTTAAAAACAATGATTGTTTTTTTACAGACGTAGCAGGGCTACGTCTCTACTGCTGAAGCATTTCCGTAAAAGGAGTTTTGCCAATACGCCTACTTACCCAAAAGCACAGTATCAATAGCCTTTATCAAATCAGCCTTACCCATAGCACCCTGCGACATTTGTGGTTGACCCTCCATAGGAACGAATAGTAGAGAAGGAATAGAACGAATACCAAAAATTGCCGATAACTCCTGTTCTGCTTCGGTGTCAATCTTATAGATAACAATCTCGTCGCCATACTCCTGCGCCAACTCCTCCAAAATAGGTGCAACCATCTTACATGGACCACACCAAGAGGCATAAAAGTCGATAAGTGCTGGCTTGTCGCCAAGGTATTTCCACTCTTGTGGATTTGTTTCGTAATTGGCAACTTTCTCAAGAAATTGCGCCTTTGTTAGATGAACTGTTTTCATACTTGTCTCTGTTTTTTTGCTGTTAGTAACTGTCTGTGCAACAGCACAAGTAACCACTAATCCTACCATTATTAGCGTTACTACTAATTTAAATCCCATCTTATCTTACTATTTACGGGAGCTATATTTTTCTCCCATTATTCATGCGAATAAAGGTTTGAAATTTTCGAGCTATTTTGAGTTATTTTTGCAATCCGAGTTGTAAAAAAATAACTTTTGTTAATGCTTTTTTAAAAAAAGCACGCCCTTTGGGCTGGCAAAAATCGTTCGTTTTCACTCACGGCTTCGCTCCGCTCGCTAAAAGCGGAAGAAGGTTTTTCAAACCTTTATTGGCATTATTCATTAATTATGCCACAAAATTGGCAATTAAATTATTTAAGGAACTTCTAAAATTTTAATTGGTATTGAGTTATAAAAAAACTAAAATTTTTTCACTACATAACGTACCACTCCCCAAACTGTAAAATCATTATCCCCAGTCACTTTTATAGGTTTATAGTCTGGATTTTCAGCAATCAGCAGCATATACTCCTTCTCATATTTTATACGCTTTACGGTAAATTCGCCATCAACATAACAGACAGCAACACACCCATCATAAGGCTCAACCAATCTATCAACAACAAGCAAATCGCCATCATCAATACCTGCACCAATCATCGAACACCCCTTAACACGAGCAAAAAAAGTGGAGGCTGGATTGCGAATAAGCTCCTTGTTTAAATCCAGCGAACTATCAATATCGCCCTCAACATGAAAAGGAACTCCTGCCGATACTCCATCGCTAGAGTAGGGTATATTTACCGAAGTAGTGTTATCAGAGCAAAACAGATCTAAAATTGTATGCTCTTTATCTCTTTTTTCAAAATTTGCCATCGCTCTATTTAAAATTTTAAGCTCTGAAAATTATTTTTTAACTTTCAGAGCTTAAGAGAATTTATAATATTATGCAATATTGAAACTAAAAAATAACTCTAAAATTCATCATTAGCCTCAGGAACATTCATATCACGCACATAAGCATCGCCATGCCCCCAACTATCACGAGAATAGCTTTTAAGAGGATTTGCTTCAATCTCAGCAGCTATATCTCTACTTCGGTGAATATCGATAGCAGCGTATATAGCAGCACGTAACGAAGCAGCATCTGCAACATTCTTGCCAGCAATATCATATCCCACACCATGAGCAGGGCTTGTACGTATAACCGAAAGACCAGCAGTGTAGTTTACACCGTTAAATGGCGCAAGAAGCTTAAAAGGAATCATACCTTGATCGTGATACATTGCAAGCACAGCATCATATTTTTTATATGCACCACTTCCAAAGAATCCATCAGAGGCAAAAGGTCCAAACGACAAAATTCCCTCATATTTAGCACTAGCAATAGCAGGGATAATAATCTCTTCCTCCTCTTTACCAAGCAAACCACAATCACCAGCGTGCGGATTGATACCAAGAATAGCAATTTTAGGCTCTGTAATAGAAAAATCTCTTATAAGTGATTGCTTCATAAGACGCAATTTCTCCAATACTGTCTCAGCAGTAATTCGCTGCGACACTTTCACTAAAGGTTCGTGGTTTGTAAGTATGCCGACTCTTAAATCTTCGCCAATCATAAACATCAAAGGCGTTTTCCCTCCAAAAGTAGATGCAAAAAGCTCTGTATGACCCACAAAATCAAATTGATCACTCTGAACATTCGATTTATTAATAGGACAAGTTACAACAGCATCAATCTCGCCAGATGCCAAATCACGCATAGCTTTATTAAGCGAAGCCACTGCATATTGACCAGCGATATGAGTAGAAGTACCAACATCTATTTTAGGATTTTCATCCTCAATACAGTTTATTAAGTTCACCTTTTTTGGCACTGCATTAGCAACCGAATCGATAATATTAAAAGCAAAATTACTACACTCTGGAGTAAGATTTTTATAGTAGGTCATCACCTTAGCACTACCATATATAACTGGGGTAAAAAGCTCAGCCATCCTATTATCGTAAAGTGCCTTAATAATTATCTCATAGCTAATTCCGTTTATATCTCCATGTGTTATACCAATTTTCAATTTTCTATCCATAGTAATGTAAAGTTTTGATGGGAATCCCTCCCCTTATAAAAAAGGTAATTTGCAAAAACCTTAGCTCTGCAAATTACCGTAAAAGACATGAACTAAAAAGTTATCAAAAATAGTGAAAATTTTATTAATTTGAAACTTTTATCTTATAAATATTACAAGAGGTTCTGAAAAATTTAGAAATCCCCTTGTATTATGTAGCACTACGTTTCTCTATAGTAGAGCTTTAACTTTTTGCTCAATAGAGGCTTTAGGTGCTGCACCTACCTGTTTGTCTTTAACCTCACCATCTTTAATAAATACGATAGTAGGGATGTTGCGAACTTTAAATTCAGCAGCTACATCGTCATTTTCGTCAACGTCACATTTACCGATAACAACTTGACCTTCATACTCTTTAGAAAGTTCGTCGATAATTGGAGCAACCATACGACATGGTCCACACCACTCAGCCCAGAAATCAATAACTACTGGTTTTCCTGATTCTATAAGCTCTTTGTAATTAGAATTTGTAATTTCCATAATCTTGATATGATAATTTAATTTTAAGAAGTTTAACCTCTATTATGCTATATTTTGATTGCAAATATAATAATTTTATTGAAATCTAGTAATCATTAATTTCAATATTAGTATCGGTAATATTAATAATCCCTAATACTACATCGGTAATTTATTGACCTTTAATATACTAACATATTAACACAAAATTTCACTTTTTCATTAAATATTTACAAAAAAAGGCTAAATTAACTGATTTTTATAGTGAATTTTTGAATTACTATTTATATTTATAATAAATAAGAGATAAAAATAGGATAAACTATGCCATTGTTAAAATTAATACTCTACAACTATTTATTGTTAATTATTTTCCGAGAGATAACAACAAAGAGGTAATATAAGTAGTGTAAAACAATTAAAAACGAGAGTTTAGAGTTTAAAAATAAAGGATTAAACTACAAAGAGACCTCAACTATTACACTTGTGTCGACTTAGCAGTAGAGACGTAGCCCTGCTACGTCTGTAACAACCCCACGTTTTGTTTTAGATAGATATCTTTTAAAAACAATGATTGTTTTTTTTACAGACGTAGCAGGGCTACGTCTCTACTGCTGAGTTCGGATATGTTCTATATTCGTGAATTTTACGAATGCCCCTAGTTAGGTGTCTACAAAACCTCTAAATTACCTCCATTTTTGCACAAAAGTGCAAAAATGGAGGTAATAAAAAAACTATATTTAACACTTTTTAAGAAAAAGTGAACAAAAACACGCCTTCAGTGGCTCTTCGAGACCACTGAGCACACAATTTTCTTTGAAAATTGTGAGGCATATACGTAAAAGGGTTTTGCAAATCCGCCTATTAAAGAAGATTTAAAACAAAGTTCGATTACAGACGTTAGACCTAACGTCTCTACGGAGTTCGGAAAACATTATTAGCAGCCATTTTAACCACATTACCTTTAGGGAACTTCTAAAATCTGACTTTCGGAGCTTTTTCGTTTTGAGGCTTCATCTTTGAATTTTGCAAACAAAGGCGGTAGGAGCCACTACAGCCTATATTTGCAAAATCCAAACCTAAAGCCTTAAAACAAAAAATCTCTCAAAATCCAGAATTTAAGTAGGGTAAAATAATTATTGGTGTATTTTTAATAGTGCTATTGGAGATGAGATTTTTTGCTATTGAATCGAAAATATAGTGGTTCTAAGTAGGGTAAAATAATTATTGGTGTATTTTTAATA
>JAWXTR010000147.1:0-4386 GCA_044433365.1 Rikenellaceae bacterium | reverse complement strand
GTTTTAAATCCTTTTTTTTTAAAAACATAACGATTTATGTTACAGACGTAGCAGGGCTACGTCTCTACTGCTGAGTCGCCAACACCCGGATTTGTTTTCAAACCCCTTTTTTTAAACATAACTGCATAGGTAGAGACGTAGCCCTGCTACGTCTGAAAACAACACACCAAATTGTTTTAAATCCTTTTTTTTTAAAAACATAACGATTTATGTTACAGACGTAGCAGGGCTACGTCTCTACTGCTGAGTCGCCAACACCCGGATTTGTTTTCAACCCCTTTTTTTAAACATAACTGCATAGGTAGAGACGTTGGGTCCAACGTCTGTAATCAAACATATAAAAAAAGGATGACCCAAACGGATCATCCTTAAAATTATATTCGAATCGAATACTATTCGTTAGCTGGAACAACTGGTGCAGCACCTTCAACAGCAGGAGCAACAGAAACTGCTTTTCCTTCTGCTTTTTTGCGACCACGACGAGTTTTTGGTTTTGCAGCAGCTTCAGGAGCTTTACCTGAAGTGTATACTTCATTGAAGTCTACTAACTCGATAAAACACATCTCAGCAGCATCACCCTCTCTAAAACCAGTTTTAAGAATGCGGCAATATCCACCTGGACGATCTGCAATCTTAGGAGCAACTGTTGAGAAAAGCTCGATAACAGCCTCTTTATTTTTAAGGTAAGAGAATGTCATACGACGTGAGTGAGTTGAATCATCTTTAGATTTAGTGATGATTGGCTCTACGTACATTCTAAGTGCTTTAGCTTTTGCTAAAGTTGTCTTAATACGCTTGTGTAGGATAAGCGACACAGCCATGTTTGACATAAGAGCCTTACGGTGTGAGCTTGTTCTTCCTAAGTGATTAATTTTTTTATTATGTCTCATTTTCTATATTTTATTACTTGTAAGTGATTGGATTACTCTTTGTCAAGACGATACTTAGACACATCCATACCAAAATGCAAATTTAAGTTTGCAAGTAATTCGTCAAGCTCTGAAAGCGATTTTTTACCGAAATTACGGAATTTTAATAAATCAGCTCTCTCGAACGAGACCAACTCGCCCACTGTCTCTACCTCAGCAGCTTTCAAGCAGTTAAGCGCACGTACCGATAGATCCTGTTCTGTAAGTTTTGTCTTTAGAAGCTGGCGCATATGAAGCAAGTTCTCATCAAACTCCTCTGTCACTACTTTCTCGTCAATATCTAAAGAGATATTTTCGTCAGAGAATAATAGGAAGTGGTGAATAAGAATCTTAGCAGCCTCTTTAAGAGCATCTGTAGGATGAACTGATCCGTCAGTAGTGATTTCGATAGTAAGTTTATCGTAGTCTGTGCGTTGCTCAACACGATAGTTATCTACCGAACACTTAACGTTCTTAATAGGTGTGTGTATAGAATCAATTGGCAGTAGCCCAATTACAGACTCCGCAGGTCTATTCTCTTCTGATGGCACATAACCACGACCTTTGCCTATTGTAAGCTCCATTTGGAACGAAGTTCCTGGCTCCATACGACATAGAACAAGATCAGGATTTAGTACCTGGAAAGATGTTGAAAACTGCGATAGGTAACCAGCAGTAAGCTCAGTCACCCCAGTAACGTTAATTGTTACGCTTTCACCCTCAGGCATATCTGCCTTGTGAGCGAAACGAACCTGTTTTAGGTTAAGGATAATCTCTATCATCTCCTCCATCACGCCAGAGATTGTATCAAACTCGTGTAAAACACCAGGAATACGTACTGTAGTGATAGCATAACCCTCTAAAGAAGAGAGTAGAATACGACGAAGAGCATTACCAATAGTCATACCAAATCCTGGCTCTAATGGACGAAATTCAAAACGTCCAAAAGAGTCGGTAGATGTAAGCATGATAACCTTTTCAGGTTTTTGGAAAGCTAATATTGCCATAATTATCAGTTGTATTTACTACTTAGAGTATAATTCGACGATTAATTGCTCGTTGATATTCTCAGGAATATCGGCTCTTTCAGGTTTTCCTAAGAATTTACCTTCAAGAGAAGTGCTGTTCCACTCTAACCAAGAGTAACGAGATACTTTGTTAGCAGCAACAGATGCTTGAATTACCTCTAAACTCTTTGATTTTTCACGAACTGCAATAACCTGACCAGGTTTTACAGTGTATGAAGCGATGTTTACAACCTCACCACCGATTGTGATATGACGGTGAGAAACTAGTTGACGAGCAGCAGCACGAGTTGGAGCGATACCTAAACGATAAACGATGTTGTCAAGACGACACTCTAACGATTTCAATAGGTTTTCACCTGTGATACCTGGTGCACGGTGTGCAGCATCAAATAGGTTGCGGAACTGTTTTTCCTGCATTCCATAGATAGCTTTAGCTTTTTGTTTCTCTTTAAGCTGAATACCATACTCAGAAACTTTTTTGCGTTTACGAGCTAAACCATGTTGTCCAGGAGGATAATTTTTTTTCTCTAATACTTTATCTGCGCCAAAAATAGGCTCGCCAAATTTACGAGCAATTTTAGTTTTTGGTCCAATATATCTTGCCATTGTGACTGAAATTTTAGTTTATGAAATGTTAAATGTTAAAAGCTTATCGCTGAGAATTAGACTCTACGACGTGCTGGTGGACGACAACCGTTGTGTGGAAGTGGAGTAACATCGATGATTTCAGTAACCTCGATACCCATTCCATGAAGTGTACGGATAGCCGACTCACGTCCTGAACCTGGACCTTTAACATAAACTTTAACTTTGCGTAAACCTAGATCGTAAGCCACTTTACCACAATCTTGAGCAGCTGTTTGTGCAGCGTATGGAGTGTTCTTTTTAGAACCACGGAAGCCCATTTTACCAGCTGAACTCCAGCTGATTACTTGCCCTTGAGAGTTACAAATTGTAACGATTACGTTATTAAATGTAGAGTGTACGTGAACCTGTCCTAAGGCGTCAACTTTTACAACTCTTTTCTTAACTGCTGCAGTTTTTTTTGCCATTGTAATTTTACAGTTTTTAAAATAATGATCATGCAATGAAATAGGCTATCAAGCTAAATTATCCCTGGGGATTTTCTCCTATGCCGATAAAAAACGACTATCATGGAGTTTTACCACAATACAAGGGACGGCATAACTGATTCCTAATTCAGTTTTAAAATTACTTAGTTGCTTTTTTCTTGTTTGCAACTGTTTTCTTACGTCCTTTTCTAGTACGAGCGTTGTTTTTAGTACTTTGTCCACGAACTGGAAGACCAATACGGTGACGGATACCACGGTAACAACCGATGTCCATAAGACGCTTGATATTCATTGAGATTGTAGAGCGAAGCTCACCCTCAACTTTGAAGTTTTCAGCGATTGTGTTACGAATTGCTGTAACTTGTTCGTCACTCCAATCTTTTACTTTTACGTTCTCGTCGATACCTGCTTGAGCTAGGATTGCTTGAGAAGTTTTAAGACCGATTCCGAAAATGTATGTAAGGCCAATTACGCCTCTTTTGTTTTTTGGTAAGTCAACACCAACTATACGTGCCATAAAATCAAATTGTTGTTTAAAAATCTTGTAGAGAAGTTCTAAATTGTGTGTTATACAAAATTTGAGAAGTCTCTGTAACTAATCCCTAAAATTCTAGCCTTGACGCATTTTGAATTTAGGATTTTTTTTGCAAATTACATAAAGACGACCTTTGCGCTTTACGATTTTACAATCTTCGCTACGCTTTTTGATAGATGCTTTAACTTTCATTTTTTCTTTTTTTATTTATACCTAAAAGATATTCTACCTTTCGATAAATCGTAAGGCGACATTTCAACCCTCACTTTATCACCTGGAAGAATTTTGATGTAGTGCATTCTCATCTTTCCAGAGATGTGTGCGGTAATTACATGGCCATTATCAAGCTCAACTCTAAACATTGCGTTAGATAGAGCCTCAATAATTACGCCGTCTTTTTCAATTGCAGCTTGTTTAGCCATTAATTAAAAATGTTATTGATTAATTTTTTTAGCGACTACATTTTGTAGCCACAAGGAGCTAACCCCTTTTTTGATTTCGGACAAAGCATCTCATTTTCGGTGACCTGCTCTCTCACTTCTATAAATTTAAGCAAGAAAGTGACCTGATTAGGTCGCAGCCGTTCAAGTCATCATCAATTTGACACCCTACTTGCCCTCTTCAATGAACTTAAAAGTTGTTAGAATATCTGGCTCTCCATCAGTAACAGCCACTGCATACTCAAAATGAGCGGAAGGTTTTCTATCTTTGGTTCGAACAGTCCAGCCATCTTGCTCAAAAACCACCTCTTTGCGCCCTAAGTTAATCATAGGCTCAATACAGATTACCATACCCTTTTTAAGTAGAGGACCTCTACCACGTGCACCATAATTTGGTACGTC
>JAWXTR010000146.1:0-4407 GCA_044433365.1 Rikenellaceae bacterium | reverse complement strand
GAGATGAGATTTTTTGCTATTGAATCGAAAATATAGTGGTTCTATATTGAGATTTAATAGTGAAAAATATCGCTCCAAGAGTGTTATTAAGAATATGGCAATAATTGTTTTACACTACTTAAAATAAAACTAACATCGAAATAAAAACTAAACAAAAAACTAAACAAAAAACTAAACAATGAAACCAGTACTGAAAAAAATTAAAAAAATCTTTAAAGAAAAAGGATTAAGTTATGAGATTGATGAGGAGTTAAATCTTATCTATTTCCGAATATTTGGTGCGGATGTGCCAATTTTAGTTGAGATAAGATTGCAATATGACGATTTGCTATTTATCTCTGCTGGCTTGGAATTCGAAATTCCACAAAGTTTTTACTCAGAAGTTCTTGATGTGATTAATGATATTAATGGTAGTGCATTAATCGCAACGCTATTTCTTAATAAAAGAGAGAGTTGTGGCGAGGTTTTAGCCCAATCGTCTCTCTTTACAATCGATGAAAAGTTGGATAAAGAGGCTTTTTATCGCACTCTTTTCTCTACGATAGAGATAGCAAACAGCAATTCGACCGTCATAATGGAGGAGGTATTTGATGATGATGCTATTGCTAAGATAAGAGAGAAAAAGTGTGCTGAAGAGTCGCAAAATGAGTAATCATTTAAATTGGTTAGTAATGCGAATAAAGGTTTGAAATTTTTGAACTATTTTGAGCTATTTTTGCAATTCGAGTTATATAAAAATAACTTTTGTTAATGCTTTTTTAAAAAAGCACGCCCAGAGGGCTGGCAAAAATCGTTAGTTTTCACTCACGGCTTCGCTCCGCTCGCAAAAAGCGGAAGAAGGTTCTTCAAACCTTTATTGGCATTAGTACTACAACTACCCTATAAGTTAGGTATAATCTTTGTAATAGCTATTTTTATGCTCTAAAAATAACCATTTTTGGTTATTGTGGCACAATTAAAAAGTTGCTACATTTGCAAAAAATAATACTTATAAATAGATGGAATACTTTAACGAACTTTTAATGACTCTCAACGAGATGTCGCCCTACCTAATGTTAGGATTTTTAATTTCTGGACTACTACATGTATATGTTCCTAACACTCTATATTCTCGGTTTTTAAATCGCAAAGGTTTTAGGTCGGTACTTGGAGCAGCCGCCTTAGGTGTGCCTCTGCCTCTCTGTTCGTGCGGTGTAATTCCTACCTCTGTATCGTTAAAAAAAGATGGTGCATCGGATGGAGCAACAGTGGCTTTTTTGGTGGGAACACCTCAAACTGGAATTGATTCAATTTTGGCAACTTATTCGTTATTAGGGTTGCCTTTTGCAATTTTTCGCCCTATTGCAGCCTTTATTGTGGCAATCTTTTCGGGTCTTGCAGTCGATAAATTTGGTACTAAAAAAGAGAAACGTGTTAATTTCTCAAAATTCCAATATATCCCTACTGCTGATAGTTCAAAATCTCAAAATAGCTGTTGTTGTGGTGATTCACATTCTCATTCACACTCTCATACGAGTAGTTGCGGATGTTCTCACGAGCAAAAAGTAGAAAATGTAAAAACATTAACTCCTGCAAAAAGATTTATCGCTGCATTAGAGTATGGATATGTACACCTACTTCAAGATTTTGGAAAGTGGTTGATTATAGGTTTGCTGGTTGCGGCTGCAATTACTGCTTTTATTCCAGATTCTCTTTTTACACTCTTTAAAGAGTACTATTTTCTCAATATTCTTCTTATATTACTTATCTCAACACCTATGTATATTTGTGCAACTGGCTCTATTCCAGTGGCTCTATCATTAATCCTTAAAGGTGTATCTCCAGGGGCAGCATTTGTGTTACTAATGGCTGGTCCAGCTACCAATTTTGCATCGCTTATTATCTTAAAAAGGGAAATTGGTGTAAGGAAATGCTTGATATATCTACTTTCAATAATATTGGGTGCTGTGGTTTGTGCATTAATAATAGATTTTATACTACCTGAGCAGTGGTTTTCTGATATATCTTTACATGAGACAATATCACACCATCATCACGACCACGATCATTGTCACGAGCATGGTGAGGCTATCTGCACTCATGGTCCTTTCTGGTTTCAAACCACAACTTCTATTATGTTTATTGCCCTTTTTATTAACTCTATGGTTCAAAAGTGGCGCAAAAAGGGTGGTTGTAAAAGTTGTTAAGGGGAGTTTTAAATTCTGGATTTTGAGAGATTTTTCTTTAGGATTAGGCGCATAGAGCGCACTATATTTTAAGGCTTATAGCTTGGTAATGTGACACATGAATATTTAAACTTATAGACAAACCGCATTAAGCCCAGTGCTTTGCATCGTAAATAATGGCAAAATCAAGAATAGAGGGTGTTGTAACGAGTGCGCTCTATGCGCCTAATCCTATTTAAAATTTTCTCAAAAATTACACCCCACAAAGTTACAAATTTATTTTTAATTAAGTAGGGTAAAATAATTATTGGTGTATTTTTAATAAGTAGGGTAAAATAATTATTGGTGTATTTTTAATAAGTAGGGTAAAATAATTATTGGTGTATTTTTAATAGTGCTATTGGAGATGAGATTTTTTGCTATTGAATCGAAAATATAGTGGTTCTATATTGAGATTTAATAGTGAAAAATATCGCTCCAAGAGTGCTATTAAGAATATGGCAATAATTGTTTTACACTACTTATAATATCAAAACATAGTAAAAAAACAGGTAATAATTTAAAAAAGATTGGATGGGTAAATAAAGTTTAAATTTAGGTTAGTAATTAAAAATTGGGGGGAAGAGGGGGAAAACCATGAAAAATTCATAAAACTCCCTCTCTTTTTGTAGTTTTTACCACCCTATGAATAAATTTTAACCACTAATTACCAAAAAATTAATTTCTACCTTTGAATCGTAAAATTACCAAAAATATTCTAAAGGGAACTTCTAAAATTCAGAAATTAGAACACTCCTTAATTGGCATTAAATATAAATTAAAAAAACGTAAATAAGAAAAATGAAAGCTAGTTATTATGAAGGTAACAAAACCTTCTCTGTAAAAGAAAAAGAGTTAGTAGCTCCAGCCGAGGGCGAAGTTAGAATTAAAGTTGCATATTGCGGTATTTGTGGTAGCGACGTACACATCTATCACGGTAATATGGATGCTCGTGTATCAATTCCAGAAACTGTAGGTCACGAAATGTCGGGTGTTATCGATGCAATCGGTGAGGGTGTTGAAGGATTTGAGATTGGCGATAAAGTTGTTGTTCGTCCTCTTGACAACCGTCTTGAAGATGCTTCAGATAAAGGTCATAGCCACATCGCCAAAAAACTTAAATTTATTGGTATTGATAGCGAAGGTGCTCTTCAACAATATTGGAATATTATGTCGTTTACAGTTCATAAAATTCCTGCTGATACAGACCTTAAACTTGCTGCTCTTATCGAGCCTTTAGCAGTTGCTTGCCACGATGTTCGTCGTAGTGGATTAAAAGATGGTGAAGTTGCTGTTGTTTTAGGTGGTGGTCCTATCGGAACATTAGTGGCAATGGTTGCTAGTACTACAGGTGCTAAGGTTATAATCTCGGAGATGAACCCTACACGTATCGAAATGCTTAAAGGTATGGGTTTTGATGTTGTCAATCCAATCGAAACAAACCTTTTAGAGTATGTCACTGAGGTTAGCAACGGTTCGCTTGCTGATGTTGTATTTGAGGTTGCAGGTGTTCAAGCTACACTTAATACTATGACTGAAATTGCAGGTCTTTGTGCTCGTATCGTAGTTGTAGCAATTCATGCTGAGCCAAAACCAGTTGACCTTAAAATGATGTTCTGGCGTGAGCTTACAGTTCTTGGTGCTCGTGTATATGAGTATGAAGATTATGAGACAGCTATTGCACTTGTTGCTAAAAACGAACTTCCATTTGAGACAATTATCACAAATGTAATGCCATTAGACAAAATTCAAGATTTATTCGAAGAGATTGTTAACAATCCTAGCGGTATGAAATTCTTAATTGATTGTCAAGCATAATTTTTTATAACAATGCGGATAATTACTTAATTTTCAGAGTTTTATTCGTGTAATATACAATATCTACAAAAGGCTTATAAAAGATTGTTTGGCAAAACAGATAAAATTTTGTACTTTTATTCCGCCTTGTATTATTTTTTAAAAAAAACAAAATAGAAAGAGTTTCTAAATATTTAGAATTTAGAACTACCATAGATTAGAATTTGCAAATCCCCGCATTATTATATATTTGAAATAAAATTGTAGATATTAAAGGGAATTTCTAAAAATCGAATAAAACCAATTATTAAGTAGTGTAAAACAATTATTGCCATATTCTTAATAGCACTCTTGGAGCGATATTTTTCACTATTAAATCTCAATATAGAACCACTATATTTTCGAT
>JAWXTR010000145.1:0-4721 GCA_044433365.1 Rikenellaceae bacterium | reverse complement strand
GAGCAATATTTTTTACTATTAAATCTCAATGTAGAATAACTATATTTTCAATTCAATAGCAAAAAATCTCATCTCCAATAGCACTATTAAAAACACACCAATAATTATTTTACCCTACTTATATATTTTAAGCAAAGATATAAAAAAGGTTGTAATTTTAAAAATTACAACCATATTTTATATACAATCCGTCCTAAAAAGAAAACCGATACAACCATCGAAATCCAAAATATTTTAGGAATATGCTTTATCTCTTTTGTCTCTACCACCTTTTGGATATAGGGAATTGAATCTCTTTTTATAATTAATCGCTCTTTAAACTCCACCACTTTTTCGATTTTTTGCTCTTTCTGCTCAAGAGTGTGATAAAGATTGCCTAAAGTGTCGATTTTAGCAAACGAATTTGCCATCTCTGTCTCTAAATAGCTACTATCTGAGGCAATGCTCTCTATTATTTGCTTTTCTACCTCTAAAAAAATAGTGGTATCTTTTATTACCACCTTTTCTATGTATTCTGTTTTCCCTGTTAAATATATTGGTTTTGCGCAGCTTATAGCAAATACTGATATCGACATGAAAAGTAATAATTTTATTAAATTTTTATCTATCTTTTTCATCTATATTTTTGTCTACTATTTTCTAATCACCATTTTACGATTACCCCCCTCTTTAATCGAAAGATGCAAAAAAGTAGGATATAAAATTGCTTGGTCGAACTCTAATCCACTATGAAGCAAAACATCTAGCAGAGCAATTGGATTATCGCACTTTACGTCTGCTGCTTCGCCTTTTGTATGTTGTGAGGTCGGAACACCTCCAACTGCTTTATTTAACTTTTCGCAACGATAACCACTGCTAACGGTTAAAGGCTTGCCATATTTGTCACGCAATGGCTGTAATAGATTGCGTACTAAATACTGAACTCTGCTTAATGCAACTACCGAAATAGTGTTATCTATGTTGTTTAGTTTTGCTGTTGCGGATTTTGTAAACTCCGAAAGCGTAAAATTTTTACTTAACTTCATTTTAATACCCTGTTTGTGGCTCACGTAGAGCGCATTTTTTAACATTACAATTTTTAAATGCCAACTCTTGATTTTCGAGCTTTAGAGAGGTTATTTGAAGTTGTAGGTTGTTTATTGCATCTCTATCTCCGCTCTTCTCCATATAAAGTTGGTCTATCTTCTTATCTCTCATCTCAATCTTTCGCTCTCTGTTTTCAGCTATCTGTTTCCACTCCACCGCACTCTCTCGCATATTTGCGATAGCTACACTCTCTGCGGTATATTCGCTCTCGGTAGCCTGTGCGCTCTCTTTTCGGTTTCGGGAGCGGTAGAAGATTAGACCGCCCCCTAGACCTACAACAACTGAAACTATGCTAGTAACAATAAATTCTACCATATCTGTTACTCAATACTTTCATAGCTCTCACTCCATTTTTTGTAGAGTCGATAAGCTAGATAACCATTTAAAGCAGCCGTAATAGTGCCACTTGCAATAAACACTACCTCTTTTGTAGTGATAGTTGCCACTAAAGTCAACACTCCCACTACAACTAGTAGAAAAAGTGCTGCACCTTTTAGAAATGAATCTTTACCTGTAATCATAATCTAAGAAATTAAGTTAATAAATAGGATTTCAACAGCTGCGGTTTTAAGCTCACTTCTGTCGAGAATTAGGTTTAGTTGCTCCTCAGAGATTGTTTCAAGAGAGATTTCTACCTCTTTGTTTAGATACTCTTCGACAATCTCAATGAAAAGCTTTTTATCTTCGCCACACTCTTTTGCAGCTTCTACCTTATACTCTTCAAATTTCTTTAAAATATCTGAGAGTTTGATTTTGTTTTTAATAAGGGTGCTTCGAACTTTATGTTCTACACCCTCACCTGTGATTTTTAGCTCTGAAAGAGCTGTGTTTAATGTTAATGCTTCAATCTGTTTCATTTTTGTTTTTAAATTTTAGAAGTTACTTTAGTAAATATAGAGTGCTAATCCGCCTTGGAAATCGGTATCAGAGAAATTTATAGTAGCTGTTACAGAATAAGCGTACATAGAACCATCACCTGTAACCCCCAGAGCTTTCAAATAAGCAGAAGTAGCGTAAACTTTCTGACCATCGTATTCGACATAACCATTATATTTACTACCTATGCTCTCAGCCATCTCAATATCAGCGGAGACACTAACGCTATTACCAGCACCAGAGACTAAGTTTGATACATATTGGTAGTTGTAGTGGTTTCCATCCTCTGAATACAAGACAACTACATCGGAGATATAAGGCATAACATAACCAGAGTCGATACTAACATCTACATCTACCGAAACACCTCCACCGCTATTGCCTGTAGCAGAGCTTTCAGTAGGAATATAATAGAGCAGCCCGAAGCTACTACCACTTTTTCGATACATTGCAAGCTTTATCTCTAAATTTGCCGATGTAGAGGGAACAGAGCCTGTGTAACTAATTGCAACCCCTCCCGATACATTATCTATCTGGATCATAGTTTCGCCCTCGACGTGCGAAATAGTCTCTTTTGCTCCACTAGATTTATTAACTATATCTAAAGAGTAGTACAAATCTGAGCGTGAATACCCCTCAGCAACAGCAATTTTAGCCCAATCATAATCACCGGGGAATATATTTCCTACCCAAATGGTATAGCCTGTAGAGGAAGTTCCCACTGCTTGAATTTTGCTGCTGCTACTTGGGTATGGAGCTGAAGAACCATGCTTATAGCCTGCAAAAGAGCCTAAATCAAAACAGTAGCTAGAGGATGTAAATGTATTATCGTCTACAGTAATATCTCCATAACTATTTCGCTTTAATTTGTAGGTAAGTGTTGTTCCGCTTTTAGTCCACTCACCAGGAGCTTCATTTGAGTAAATGTTGAAATATGGTGTTCCAATTAACTCCCCATCATCGGGAGTTCCACCATTTTCAACAATATTAAAAGCGTAACCTCCACTACCACCGCTTTTAGCTTTGCAGCAGTAGTGTGATAAGTTGTTTGATGTGCTGCCTATTGTATCTCGTATATCGACAGCTTTTAAATTTGTAGTTGGTAAAATATCTAAATATGCCATAATTTTTAATTTTAGGGGAGTTCTAAATTCTGGATTTTGAAAGATTTTTGAAGTTCCATTTATAAAGAATACGCTTCAAAAGCTCCAGTACCTTGATTTCCAAAAAAAGTGTTTGTTACTTTATCCCACAAACCTACTTCGCCAATTGTTCCATTAACAACATTTCGTGTAAGTTTAGCAGGCACAAATTCAGCTAATACTAGATTTTCTTGCTCTATTTTACAGTAATAAATTGACATATTTGCTCCTCCTAAGCTAGATTCAGCTCCATTATCGTTTATATTTCCAATAAGGAATGTGTATTCTAATGGTAATATATTGCTATTAGAATTGGTAAACACCTCATCATTAATGGTAACTTTATCATCGCTTAACTCTATAGTGTAGGTAGCACCTGGTGTGTAATCAAATAATATATTATTTATCCCTAACCAATCTAATCTTAGGTAAGATCCATAAACCCATATACATGCTGACTGAGAAGAAACAGTTTGTGCATTTCTTGCGCCACACAATCCTCTATAACCATTAGGTGCATAATTTATACTCACCTTTAAAGTAATGGTCATTGTGCCATTATTAGGGTAAATACCCGTATCTATATATTGAGCACTATTACTTTCGATATAATCAAATTCTTCGTAAGGACTCTTTTCAAAAACCACCTCACCATTAAGTTTAACAATATCCATTTCTGTACTATTAAACATCACTTTTTCAAATCCATCCATTAATCTTCAGTTGCTATGTTTAAAACTAATTTATCATCTTCTGTTGTAGTCCAAATTCTCGCTGTACCTTTAGTTGTTTGAGTGGCATAGGCTGTTTTTTGGTCTACATAACTTTCGGTAGATAATCCTTCAATAGATGGAATAGTTGGAGGGTTGTTAATCTCAGAGTAGTCGTAACTTGGTTTACTACTCTCTAACGCCCAACTAGGCACATCGGGGATTAAGGCTATTATCTCATTTTTTAAAGCCAATAAAACAGCTGATAAATCCTCTGTATCGGTAAAACCATCTAAAAACTCCTTAATCTCATTAAAAGTATCAATGGCACTAGATGTATCGCCATCAACCAAAGTATCTAACTCATTTTGAACTATCGCTATAAGAGCTTCTATTTCGCTTTCAGAAAGAGTGTTTTCTAATCTTGTTTTTAGTTCATCTGTAAAGTTGTTATCTGAAAGTTCGTCTTTATATGCTACTTCAACCGCAGTTTCGCCTGTCCCTTTGTAAAAACTACCATTTCTAGCCTTAAAGTCACCATCTACATTATATATCTCACCAGATGTTGTGTAGATATCACCATCAGAGGTGTATAAAGCACCATCTTCTGTGTAAATATTGCCATCTATAGATTTTATATTTCCTTGAGATATAATAGCGTTAGTGTTGATAGAGTCAAAAGATTCATCTACATAGGTTTCTGTAGCCAACCCCTCAGTAGACGGAATAGTAATATTACTAATAGCATTGGTAACATAAGTCTTAGTTGCTAAATCTACAGTTTCCGTAGTCCAACTATAATCACTACTAATTGTAATGAGGGTTAAACTATTTGCCATCAACAATCCAAAGTAGAAAGAGATAACTATATTATCTCCAGCATCCTTTGCAATGGTGATAGGTACAA
>JAWXTR010000144.1:0-4795 GCA_044433365.1 Rikenellaceae bacterium | reverse complement strand
TTGAGATTTAATAGTGAAAAATATCGCTCCAAGAGTGCTATTAAGAATATGGCAATAATTGTTTTACACTACTTAAGAATATGGCAATAATTGTTTTACACTACTTAAGAATATGGCAATAATTGTTTTACACTACTTAATAGATATTAAATTTATAGAGATGAAAAATTTATCAAAAGCAATGATGCTATCTGCTACAATTTTAGCAGCCAGTGCAACAACTTTTTCGGTAGAAGCTCAAACGAAAGTGAGCGAAAAAATGACTATTTACACTCTTCCACAAAGCAAACTTCACGTTTATCAAACAGGTGATGTTATGGGCGATGTAAGCTTTATTATCGAGGGTGAAAAAGAGCTTGTAATTTTGGAACAACCACTATTTTGGGCAAATATCGAGGAGTTTAACGCCTACGTCCAGTCGTTAGATAAGCCTATTGATAAAGTTGTTGCCAATTACCACTCTTTAGGGCTTGCCGACTACCCTACTAACAAAATTATGATGCCAGAGGCGATGGTAGAGTTTTGCAAAAGCGATAATTTTAAGGGTATGAGTGCAAAATTTGCACAAAACTTTGGCGAAGCAGCCGATTTTAGACCATTCAAAAAGGCTAAAGCTATTGAAGTACCATCAAATCAACAATTTGCAGGGATTGAATTAAAATTTTATGAGGGTGCAAAATCCGACTTCCCAGCAGCATCAATTTTAATTGATAATGGGGCATTTTACACACATTTTTCTCCTACGATAGCCCATTTTTCAGCAATGCAGCTTAAATCACCTCAATCGGTTGATTTTATATTAGAACAGCTAAATTTAATAAAAGAGTCGGGCGTAGAGTATATTTTTGGCTCACACGGTGCTGGTGCAACACAAAAAGAGGTAGAATTTCAGATTGAATATCTTGAAAAGGTAAAATCGCTTATTTCAATCTGCAAAGATTCCGATATTTTTACTCAACAACTAATTGTTGCCTATCCAAGCCTTGCAGGAGCTGAGAATATATCTACTTTTGCAAAGAATTTATATCAAAATGAGGTCATAGATAGCGAAAAAGCGGCTGTTAAGGTTAAAGTGCAAGACTATTTTAATATGGTATCGAATATTGATGAAGATATCGCAAAAGAGCTTTGGGCTGACAATTCAAATATTTCGATTATCACACCACGAACTCAATTCTTTGGTCTAAATTCGATTATGAACGACTTTTTGAGAAAAACTTTCTCTTCGCTTACTTATCGTAAATTAAGTAGTTATAGTGAGGTTGTGAATATTTACGGAAATTCGGCAAATGTGCAGCTATATTGGAAATTCGACACAAAAGATGCTCAGGGTAACACACACCAAACAAAAGGACGTGAAACATTGGTTTTCAGCAAGATAAATGGTAGTTGGAAGCTAGTCCATGTACACTATTCTCGAATGCCAGAATAGATTATAGTAGATTTTAAAGAAAAGTAATAATTATTACTTAGAGGCAAAAAGCAGGCTAGATATATTAATATTTAACCTGCTTTTTATGATAAATCGTAATAATTTTCATACCTTTGTTGAAAATATACCCCACATTTTAATTATTCTAAAAATGAGAAAACTATTACTTTTATCTTTGCTGGTTATCTCAACAGCATCACTATCTTTTGCTCAGAAAAAGCCGATTGTATGGATTATTTCTGATGGAATTGACAACACCTTAAAACAACCTGACGGTCGTAATATCTCCGATCCCGACGATGTATCGGCACTAGCTGCCTACCTGCTAATGTCAAACCACTTCGATACCCGTGGTATTGTTTTATCGAGCAACAACCATAAGTATCTGTTAAAAGGTGCAGAAAATCAAGCTGTTTGGGCTGACCGTTATTTTGGCGAAGCGTATCGCAAAGATTTACCAAACCTTAATAAATATATTGGTGGTTATCAGCCAAATATTCCTTTTCTTGAATCTGCACTAAGAGAGACAGGCGTAAAATTTAACCCTTACCAAAAATATACATCATTGGATGAGTACCCATCTATCAAAGCTCTATATGATTTAGTTGAGAGTAGCGAAGAGAGAGTAAACGTGCTCTGTTGGGGTATACTTACAGAGTCGGCAATTTTTGTAAATTATTGCAAGTCTACAGGTAGAGAAGATTTGCTCGAAAAAGTAAGATTTATATCTCACTGGACAAACTCAAGCTATCATGTTGGAACAATGGAGCACCCCGAAAAGGTACACAACTGCTTCAACGACTCAAATAGCTGCGACTATATGAAAACTCAGGCACTTAATGGTAATATTAAATTCTATGAGTGTGGTGCCATTGGTCAATATGGCGTCGTCGAGGGTAGCCAAAGAGGCGAGGAGTATTATAAGCAGTTTCAAAGCAGCTATCTTGGCGAAATATTTATTGAGGGCAAATATGTTGATTATAAAGGGTATGTAGATGGTTCAGATGCTGCTACTTTCTGGGTACTACTTGGTAATTGGGGCGTAAGCCTTAACGATATTTCATCAAATGGGCTTAACTTTCCAGATGTAGAGGCTCATAATGAGAAGGCATTTTTTGACAAGGCTAAAGATATGAACAATGAGCTGCTTCGTCGCTCTCGCTCTGCTGCTGGTGCTGTTGCTAATCCTACAGTAAACTACAACCTATTTCCAGGTCATGGACTTACTGACCCTCATGTTTGGGTAGAGAATGGTAGATTGTATCTATTTGGTGGTCATGATGAATCGTGGGAAACCAACGACACATGGCGCATGAATCGTTGGGAAATTTGGTCGACAGCAAATCTACGTGAGTGGAAACATGAGCAAAATATCCTTCCTACTTCTACATATATTGGCGATAAGCCTAACTGCTGGGCTGGAGATATTGTGGAGCGAGATGGTAAATATTACTGGTATTTCTCAAATAGAAACACAAACACAGGTGTTGTTGTAGCAAACTCAATCACAGGAGAGTACACTGATCCACTAGGTAAACCTCTACTTGAAGAGGGTATTATAGGCAAACTTCACCCTTACGACCCTGAGATTTTTGTTGAAAATGGAAAATATTACATTATTTTCGGTGCAGGAACTTATCATATTGCTGAGCTTGCAAAAGATATGATTTCTCTAAAAACTAAGCCAAAACCTATCGAAATAAAAGATAAAGATGGCAATACTATTGGCACTCAAGATAAGTCATCAGCGTTTAAACGTGGCGATATCTACTATCTTGTTTGGGGTTATCAATATGCAACAGCTAAAAGCATCGACGGTCCTTACACCTATCAAGGCAAATTCCTTTCGGGCGGTCATACTAGTATCTTTGAATGGAACGACCAATGGTATGTAGTGCAGGAGAACAAAGATGTAAGTCTTTTCTATCGTGGCATAGCTCTAAAACCTATCTATTTCGACCGTGACGGTACAATTCTTCTTTCACACGACGATATTGACTATCCAGGGGTAGGACGCAATTGGACTTTTGAAGTTTCACAAATGGGCTGGCGTTCGGTTAGTGGCACAGAGTTGGAGCACAATACAAAAAATAAAACAATCAGCGGAACTGTTAGCGGCAATGTAGCTTTAGAGAGTGCTACATGGTTGTTAAACAGTATGGAACCATTGAAAAAGGTGAAAGTAAGCCTAAAAAATGGCACATCTGCCACTAAATTAAAAGTCGCTATTGCAACTTATACTCCAGTCAAAGGAACAGCATTTTGGTCTGACCCAGAAATTGATTGGAACTCTCAACCATCAACGACAATTGAAATTAAAAGCAATAGTAAAGAGTTTATAGAGTATGAAATCGCAATTCCAAAAGAAAATTTAGCCGATTTTCTAAAAACTATCCGCATAGAACCTACTGTAGGTGCTACAAGCGGAAAATGGGAGATTAATCGTATATCTATAGGGGAGTTCTAAATTCTGAATTTTGAGAGATTTTTTGTTTTAAGGCTTTAGATTTGGATTTTGCAAATATAGGCTGTAGTGGCTCCTACCACCTTTATTTGCAAAATCCAAAGATGAAGTCTTAAAACAAAAAAGCTCCGAAATTCAGATTTTAGAAGTTCCCTAAAGAGTAGTTTTAAGAGTTTTATAATAAAAAAATCACTGCTAAACCAACTTAATGTGGCGTTCTAAATGATAAATTTAGAACGCCACTAATTTTTATTCCGTTTTAATTCTCCATATTAAATCATTAAAAATTTTAAATTTAATACATATTTCGACTTTTTTTAGATAAATCCAACAAACTGCTGCAAATTTTATAATTTAGATTTATTATTTTCTATAACATCAATTATTGATATTATCTTTGTAGATTAATAATATTTTTAAACTTAAGTAGTGTAAAACAATTATTGCCATATTCTTAATAGCACTCTTGGAGCGATATTTTTCACTATAAAATCTCAATATAGAACCACTATATTTTCGATTCAATAGCAAAAAATCTCATCTCCAATAGCACTTTTAAAAATACACCAATAATTATTTTACCCTACTTATTACAAAACAAACTAATTAATAATTTCCCGTATGAAAGGACTATTACACTCTTTGATGATTTTTGGTGCTCTTACACTAAGTCATCAACTCCTTGCACAAAGTGAGGGCTACAAAACTCCACCAGCTTCAATCAAGCAGGTGTTAGATTCACAACCTGCTCCTACCGTTGTATTAGGAAGCGGCTCTGACCAAAATTATATGGCAATTCTTCAACAAGATAGGCTATATATGGGACTAGAAGAGGTGGCAAAAGATGAATACCGACTTGGGGGGATACGTGCAAATGTTAGAAACATGTCGCAATCACG
>JAWXTR010000143.1:0-4828 GCA_044433365.1 Rikenellaceae bacterium | reverse complement strand
CAGGGAAACTGGGGAATATGTACCTATCCACATATTCCCCATTTTATCCTCTACAATAGATTTTATCATATTAGAGCCAATTTGGTCAATAGTATACTCTCTGATTATTTTGCCTTGATTATTTATAACCTTCAACCCATTGTTGTTGCTACCTACCCAAACTCTACCTTGAATATCACAATAAATATCTGTTATATCAAAGGTTTTAAATTGTTCAATCCATGTAGTATCATAGCATCTTAATGATTTATTCCAACTAATTCGACATAATCCCTTATGTCTAGCTCCTGCCCAGATATTGCCCTCTAAATCTTCTTCAATAGTTGAGATAAATATATTTGGCAAAACTACCTCTCCCTTTTCTCTCCAATTATTAGAATTATCTCTTTTAAAAATCTTAACTCCAAAAGAGCCAGCCGACCACACATTTCCATCTATATCCTCTATTATTCGATATGTTACACAGGTTAAATTTTCACATTTTTCTTCGAAAAATTTATCATTTTTGATACGATATAGATGAACCCTGTCGTTTAATAGCCCAACCCAAAGGTAGTTATCACTATCAACTAGCAATGTTTGAACATTTTTCGTATTTATATCAAACATTTTATTTAATTCATCGAAGCGTCTAATAGAGTTATCCTTTAGTGATAAAACATTAACCCCTCCATCTTCAGTGGCGATAAGTAGAGCGTTATTTTGGTAGCTAATAACTTGTCTTACTGCTTTTCCACTTAGATGTTGTTGGCTTGTTCCAATATTATAGCTTTTAAAGTTGTCACTACCATCAATATAATAATTTACACCACCAAAATAGCTTCCAAGCCATATATTATTATCTCTATCTTCAAAAATTGCGATAATGGCATTGTCAGATAGATTGCTTCTATCGTCTGAGAGTTCGTTGTAACGAGCTAAAAAATTAGCATTTTCATCTAAAATATATAGACCATCTTTAGTTCCAACCCATATATTTCCATCTTTAACACGTTTTAGATCTGTAATTTCACTCTTATAAGGAGTCTCAATTTTTTGTGTTGAGCGATTTATTGTATTGTATATATATAACTCATTAGTAGATGTAACATACCATAACTGACCTTTGGTGTTGTTGGTTAGCACTCTTTTTACTCCATCTTTTATATATAATCTCTCCTCTATATCACTTAAAAATTGTTCTGTTTCGGTATCATAACATGATATACCTAAATGGGAAGAGATCCAAAGCAACCCTCTACGTCCTTTAGCAATATGAGAAATAGGAATATCACCACTAGGAAGAGAATCAATATAATTTTCAAACTTATCATGCTCCTTATTGTATTTGTCAACCCCACCTGAGTGAGCAACCAAAAGCTCTCCTTTGCTATCATTAATAAAGGTTATTCGGTTGTTTAATGCTCTATCTATATCTAAATTATAGTGTATAAAATTTTCATTATTAGGATTAAACCGACTTACGCCATTTTGAATTTCTGTCGAAAGCCATAACATATCGTTTATGGTGTCATTATAAACCACACTTACAATATTATGAATCAAAGAGGTAGAATCACCCTCTACTTTTTGATAGCTATTGATATTATGCCCGTCATAACGACAAAGCCCATTGCGAGTGGCAATCCAGATAAAACCATCATTATCTTGGGTAATTGAGCTAACGCTATTATTTGTCAATCCATTTGTAGTGGATAATTCTCTAAATTTTATGTGATAATTGCCATCAATTTCATTTCGAGTGGTAAAACTCATAAACAAAAAAAGCAATATCAATAGTATTATAGAACGGAAATATATTTTATTTGTACCTATCATAGTTGTCAATTCTGATTGTTATTCATACTACAAAGGTAACTTGAAAAGTAAACAAATAATAGAAAAATTGAATAAAAAAGTAGTAATATTGTAAATTTTACATGATTTTACATGATAATTTACTTCCATAAAACTTTTTAAAACCACTATGGAAGTAAAATCTATTGTTAATAATTTAAATTGATAGCTCGACAGTAGAGACGTTGGATCCAACGTCTGTAACCGAACCAAGGTAGAGACGTTGGGTCCAACGTATGAAGATACAGCACTTTAAAATCAAAATAATTCTTTTAATAACAAAATATATCAGCGATGTCATGTAATATTTGTCATAGGCTTCGTTCGATTTAAGACGTTAGACCTAACGTCTCTACAGAGTTCGCTAAAAGCATTTTTCAATAGTTAAAAACACTTTTAAGGATCATCACGATAGAATTTTAAACTATTTCTTCGCTGGATTCTCTAATGCAAGAGCCGAAGCTCTCAACTCAAAAATTAAAGATTTTAGACATCGTCTTAGAGGTGTTAAATCTTTAACATTTTTCTTTTACCGAATTGAAAAATTGCTTGTTTAATGGGGGTAACAGATTTTGAGAATGAGCCCTGATTACCTGTGTTAGATTACAGACGTTAGACCCAACGTCTCTACCTATGGTTCGTAAGGATTGCAAACAAGGGGAAAGTGTCATAAAATAAAAACGCTAACAACTTAATTGATAAGTTATTAGCATTTTCGGTGGCGGTATGGACGGAAAATGAACTTTGTTCATTATTCGCTTATTACCAATATCTTAGCGATACGCTTCACTGCAAAATCCCACGTATAAGACCACGTTCAAAAAGCACCAATTTTCACTGCTCTGCATGGCTTAACTTTGTGTTTTACAAAGGTAGGTATAATTTTTTAATATGCAACAGTTATTTTCTGATAATGTTATTTTATTTGTTGTTTTTGCATAATTTATGCAGATTTTAAAAATAAAATATATAAATATAAGTTTTTATTATTATATTTGCAGAAATAAACTATCAAATATTATGATTGCAGAGATTAAATTCAAGAATATACTCTCATTTAGAGATGAAGCCGTTTTTAGCTTTGAGGCAGATAAAAGCAGAGATATGGAATCGTATCATGTGGTGGAGGTTATGCCAGATGTTAGGTTGCTAAAGTTTGGTGTGCTCTATGGTGCTAATGCTTCGGGTAAGAGTAATTTGATTAAGATTTACGATTTTTTTAGGTCATTTATACGACATACTCCACTAAGCAAAGCAGAGCCAACAGGTATTATCCCTTTTATGATGGACGGTGTGAGTAGAAATCAAGACTCTGAAATCTCGGTGCTATTCTATATCATAAAAGATGGTGAAGCTCCGTATAAATGCCAATACACACTTGCGCTGAATGGTGATTATGTAAGCAGGGAGACTTTGGCTTACTATCCTAGTGTGCAACCTGCTACTATTTTTGAGAGAAAGTATGAAAATGGGGTATCAACCATCAAGTTTGGAACAAAGCTAAAGCTATCGAATGCAGCAAAAGAGGAGATAACTTTGAAGTGTCTACCCAATATGTCGGTACTTGCTGCATATATGCAGGTTAATGTTAGCACTCCAGAGGTTGAAGATGTTTTAGCCTATTTCAATAAACGAGATGATTTTACCATATCTCCATCAAATCCTCAGATTGTAACAAAGTACGTGGCACTGAAAGATGTAAAAAGGAAAGATTATATCTTGAAATACCTTAAAGAGGCAGATTTCAATATTACTGACATCTATGCACAAGATCCAAATGATACATCTTTCGGAGAGATAGTGTACAAGCATACAGTGACTAATAAAGATGGCGAAAAAGAGACCTTTGAGCTAGATGAAAAGTTTGAATCTGAAGGCACTCAGATAACAATGGAGATGGCGAGTAGGATAAATATTTTGATAGAGAATGATGGGTTACTGCTTGTGGATGAGATAGAATCATCTTTACACCCTAAGTTAGTTGAGTATATAATCGAACGTTTTCTGCAAGAGTCAAAATATGCACAGCTATTAGTCACTACCCATTATGATGGACTACTTGCACAAGATGATCTATTACGTAAAGATAATATTTGGTTTACAGAGAAAGGAGATGATGGGGCATCAATACTTTATCCACTAACTGACTTTAAGGCTCTTAACCGCATATCGTCGCTACAAAAAGCGTATAAGTTTGGTAAATTTGGTGCTATCCCTAACATTTAGAGTATGAGAAAGAAGAGACCTACACAAAATACTCGCCAAGCTATACATATCGTTGGGGAAGGACAAACCGAATTATTCTACTTTAAGCATCTTAAAAGCCTTAAAGGGTATAGGTGTGCAATCTCTCCACGTCTTTTTGAGAATAACAGCATTGCCAAAATAGAGAAGAAAGTAGAGGAACTATTGCGAGAGGATGTATTTGTAATATGTGTGTTCGATGCAGATGTAAGTAGACGATCAGACGCAGAGAATCGCAAACTACAACAGCTAAAGTCGAAGTATAGCAAAAACGATAACGTTCTGTTATGCGATAGTCTGCAATCAATAGAATATTGGTTCTTACTTCACTTTGAGGACACTTGTCGTCACTTCAATAACGCCTCCACCACCGAAAAAGCACTACTAAAATATATCCCTAACTTCGGCAAAGACCGTAAATTCTTAGATAACGAGAAGTGGGTAGCAGAGATGACCTCTGGGGGTAAGCTAGAACTTGCATGTGGGAGAGCTGAGAAATATGAGGGGCGAGAGTCGTATAGTAATTTGTTTAAGGCTGTCGAAAAACTAAAATTATAAAGATAGTAAGTGCCAGAAATAAGAATCGAGGTACATTCCTTGATTCGGATCCCTTGGTACCTATTTCTTACTTATAAGTAGTGTAAAACAATTATTGCCATATTCTTAATAGCACTCTTGGAGCGATATTTTTCACTATTAAATCTCAATATAGAACCACTATATTTTCGATTCAATAGCAAAAAATCTC
>JAWXTR010000142.1:0-4832 GCA_044433365.1 Rikenellaceae bacterium | reverse complement strand
GAGATGAGATTTTTTGCTATTGAATCGAAAATATAGTGGTTCTATATTGAGATTTAATGGTGAAAAATATCGCTCCAAGAGTGCTATTAAGAATATGGCAATAATTGTTTTACACTACTTATATGTAATAGGCAGATTATATTTAACTATAACTCATATAAAAACATGTTAGATTTTTCGAATACAGAAATAGCCTTTTCGGCTAAGTCGAACAACGACCTTAGATTGGCTCAAATGCTGTTTGCAGCAATTGGAAGTAACTCATTAGTAAAATTTATGAAAGGTGCTACAGAGCTAGCTCTTTCGATTAAATTTCCTGTTGGATGGGCAGTAAAACCTACGCTATATCGCCATTTTGTTGGGGGTGAACGCCTTGAGGATTGCACCAAAACAACCGATATTCTTGCAAAATCAAAAGTTATGTCGATTCTCGACTACTCTGCTGAAGCTGGCGAAGCAGAGTCGGATATTGAGCACGCTTACAACGAAATTATGCACTCTATTGAATATACTGCAACCAATCCTTACGTGGAGTTTGCTGTTTTCAAACCTACTGCAATGACTACCGAACATATATTGGGTAAAGCAAATGCAAAAGGCGATTTTACAAGAGAAGAGCAGGTAAAATATGATGAATACCGCAAACGTATATACAATCTTTGTAAGAGAGCATACGAACTAAATGTAAAAATATTGATTGATGCTGAAGATTTCTGTTTTCAAGATGATATAGATTTGGTTTGTGAAGAGATGATGAGAGAGTTTAACAAAGAGCGTGCTATTGTTTTTAACACTCTTCAAATGTATCGTCACGACCGCCTAGAGTATCTAAAACGAGTGTTTGACGATGCAGTAGAGGGAGACTACTATTTAGGAATTAAGTTTGTGCGTGGTGCATATATGGAGAAAGAGCGTGAAAGAGCTATCGAAGGGGGCTATCCATCGCCAATTTGCGACACTAAAGAGCTTACCGATATAAACTACAACGATGGTCTACGATTTACTATCGAAAATATCGACCGTATAGACACTTTCTGTGGTACTCACAACGAAGAGAGCAACAAGCTACTTGCATCGATGATGGCCGAAAAAGGCATTGCCAAAGATGATAAGAGAATATGGTTTGCACAACTTTACGGTATGAGCGATAATATCTCTTACAACCTTGCACACGATGGATATAATATCACAAAATACATCCCTTACGCTCCGGTTGATAGAGTGCTTCCTTATCTTATTCGTCGTGCAGAGGAGAACACCTCTATGGCAGGTCAAACTTCACGTGAACTTGGTTACATCAATACTGAGATTAAACGTAGAGAAAATATAAAGGGAACTTCTAAAATCTAACTTTCGAAGCTTTCCCTTTTTAAGGCTTCATCTTTGAATTTTGCAAATAAGGGTGGTAGGAGCCACTACAACCCATATTTGCAAAATCTAAACCTAAAGCCTTAAAAAGAAAAATCTCTCAAAATTCATAATTTAGAACTCCCCTAAAATAAATAATGTCAATTCCACAAGATCCCATGATGTTGATGAGCTTTATAAATATGAAGCTCCGTGATTTTTACCCCTCACTAGATGCACTTTGCGAAGATTTAAATCTAAACAGAGCAGAGCTAGAACAAAAACTTTCTCAATCTGGTTTTGAATATAGTGAGGAGAATAATAAATTTTGGTAAAAATTTAATTCATAATGCGTAATGCGTAATGCGCAATTTATAATTTGTAATTCATAATTTATAATTAATTATTTATCTTTATAGATGAAAAAACTATTACTTTCAACTGCATTAGTAGCTTTAGCTATAAGCTCTTATGCACAAAAAGAGAAGCTCACTTGGCAAGATGTTCGCTCATGGAACAGAGTGACCGATAGAGCTATTTCGGATCAGGGGGCATATATTGCCGTCGAGTCAAAACCGTGGTATGGCGATGGAGCTGTAACGTTATATAGCAAAAATGGTGACAAAATCGAGCTATTTGCCACTAGCGAGGGGGTAAACTTCCTTGGCGAAGATTATTTTGTCACAACTCAAAAGCCAGAAAAGGCACTAGTCGACTCATTGACTCTTAAAAAAACAAAAAAGGATAAAATGCCGCAAGACA
The DNA here is from genome assembly GCA_044433365.1 of Rikenellaceae bacterium. Taxonomy (GTDB): domain Bacteria; phylum Bacteroidota; class Bacteroidia; order Bacteroidales; family Rikenellaceae; genus CAMQVM01. Next base: position 2,723 of record JAWXTR010000142.1, on the reverse strand, counting down.
AACTTATCGTTTTTGATATAAAAAAGAGCACAACCTCTACTATTGACTCTCTAAAAGATGTAAAATTTTCGAAAGAGTGTAGCCAATGGGCTGCATATCGCTACGGAAAGGCTAACAATCTGGTTGTAACGAATTTTGATGGCAAAAAAGAGCAGTTCGACAATATCGAATCATATCAATTTGCCGACGAAAATGGCTCTATTATCCTAAATCGTTACATCAAAGATTCTATATCACAAATTTTAATCTACGATTTAGATAAAAATAAAATTGCCTCAACGTTTGATGTTGCAGATGGTGAAAAGTGCGCAAAAATTGCCATTTCAAACCCTACTTTAGCATCATATATTGTTAAAGGCGAGGATTTAAGCGGAAAAGATAATAAAATATATATCTTCGATGGCAAAAAGGCCAATGAGCTTGCATCTGCCTTATCATTAAAAGACGGTTGGGTTGTAAATGAGACTCTTACACCATCATTTCCAGACTCTAACGAGCGAGTTTTGTTTGGCATATCTCCAGCCTATCCTGTAGAGGATTCTACAATCTTGGCAAGCGACAAAGCTGGTGTAGATGTATGGGTTTGGGATGAACCAAAACTTAAAACCATGCAAGTTATTGACTACGATAAGGATATAAAACATCCTCATAGCGTAGTATATGATATTACGGCTAAAAAGCTAGAAGTTTTAGGCGATAAAGAGCGTCCATACACCTCAATTCAAGAAGATGGTAATGGAAATTTTGCACTCCTTGAAAGCACAGAACCTTACGAAATGGAATCGATGTGGACAGGTCGTAGCAAACGTGATTTGTATCTAAAAAATATCGCTACAGGTGTTGAAAAAGAGCTATTTAAGGGTGTAGATGGTAGAGTCGCATTCTCACCAGAGGGAAAATATCTATATTGGTATAGCGCACCAGATAGTTGTTGGAATTTATACTCTATAGAGCAAGACAAAGCGATAGTTGCCGCAAATTCCGATAAAATCAAAATCTATGATGAGTCGGGTAACACTCCTGACCTACCTCGCAGCTACGGTTCAGCATTTTGGAGTGAAGATGATGCAGCACTATATATATACGACACCTACGATATTTGGAAATTAGACCCTACAGCCAGTTCCGAACCTCAACGTTTGACTGATGGTTATAAAACTAAAACAAAATATAGGGTTGTAAATGTAGATAGCGACAAAAAAAGCTATAAAGCTGGTGATACAGTGCTTCTTTCGCTTTTCGACACCGACACAAAAGAGAGCGGTTTTGCAAATTTCGAGCTTAGCAAAGATGGAGGTTTAAAAAGCGGTACCCTTAAAACTTTGGTAAGAGGGGAATATCGCTACACCTCGCCATTAAAAGCGAAAAATAGCGAAGATATCATCTTTACTCGTGAAAATTTCACCGATTTTCCAGATATTTACAGCTCTAATATAGATTTTAGCTCTGAGGCTAAGCGCATTACTGAGTTAAATCCACAACAGAGCAACTTTAATTGGGGAACTGTTGAGCCAATTACATGGCTATCGCTTAATGGCGATACACTTCGTGGTAATCTCTACAAACCTGCCGATTTCGACCCTTCGAAAAAATATCCAATGATTTGTAACTTCTACGAACGTGATTCTGACGGAATTTACAACCATAAAATCCCAGAAGTTCACCGCTCATCTATAGATTATCACTACTATACAAGTAATGGGTATGTAATTTTTAATCCTGATATTATCTATACAGATGGCTATCCAGGTGAAAGCTGCTACAACTCTCTAATGCCAGGTATCACAAAAGTCCTGTCGATGGGCTTTGTAGATCCTAAACGTATTGGAGCGCAAGGACACAGCTGGGGAGGTTATCAAGTGGCATATCTTGCAACTCGTACAAATATTTTTGCAGCTATCGAATCGGGAGCACCCGTTGTAAATATGATTAGTGCCTATGGTGGTATTCGTTGGGCTACAGGTCTTAATCGTGCATTCCAATACGAACACGGACAGAGTCGTATAGGAGCATCGCCATGGGAGACCCCAGCACGTTACACCGAAAACTCACCTATCTATACGATGGATAAAGTTAACACACCTATCCTAATTATGCACAACGATATGGATGGTCATGTGCCATGGTGGCAAGGTATTGAGTATTTTATAGCTCTTCGTCGTCTTGAAAAACCTGTTTGGATGCTTAACTACAGAGGTGAGCCACACTGGCCACTAAAATCGGCAAACCAACTCGATTTCCAGACAAAAATGTCGCAATTCTTTGATTATTATTTAAAAGGCACCGATATGCCATCTTGGATGGAGAATAATTTATAATTCATAATGCATAATTCATAATTATTTCCGTGTTCGATTACCCTGCTGTAGAGACGTAGCCCTGCTACGTCTAAGTTTGGATTTGCCTTGGCAAATTCAATTTGGGTTGCAATCGAACAATTCATAATACATAATTCATAATTGCTGAGTTATTACAGACGATAGACCTATCGTCTCTACAGTGCGGTAAACAATGCACCATCCGTAGAGACGATAGGTCTATCGTCTGTAATCGAACTCGGAACAATTTATAATTCATGCGAATAAAGGTTTGAAATTTTAAGCTATTTTTCTGGATTTTTCTCAAAAACTGTTTCCGCACACAGCAGTAGAGACGTAGCCCTGCTACGTCTAAAATCGAGTTTTGATAATACCCCGTAGAGACATTGTGCCTTGGCGGTTTGT
>JAWXTR010000141.1:0-5065 GCA_044433365.1 Rikenellaceae bacterium | reverse complement strand
TGAGATTTTTTGCTATTGAATCGAAAATATAGTGGTTCTATATTGAGATTTAATAGTGAAAAATATCGCTCCAAGAGTGCTATTAAGAATATGGCAATAATTGTTTTACACTACTTAAAGGTAACTTATAAAAAATTAAACTATTTATTTACTTTACGAGAAGCTCTAAAATATGGTTATCGAGCTTTAGGTAACTTCTAAATTCTCTCAAAATCCAGAATTTAGAACTTCTCTTATTAAAAATTTTACTTATGAAAAAATTTATTATTCCTGCGCTACTTATTGTAGCGGCAATGAGCAGTTGCTCGAAAGATGAGGTCACAGAAGTGCTACCTCAAGGTGATAATGCCAATGTGCTTGGTTTGTCTGTATCCTCTGGTGTTACTAAAGGGGCAGATGTTACTACTGCTTCCTTAGAGAACAATACTAAGGTTAAACTGTATGCTGTTAAAACAGATAAAACAGTATACACCTCTGACTTTACATTTGATTCTGGTGATTGGAGTAGCTCAGATGCCCCAACTTGGACAGCGTTAGGCTTACCAGGTGAAACAGTTAAATTCTACTCTGTTCATGATGGTGAAGGTCCAATTATTCTTGATGTTTCCGATACTTCAGTTGGAGCAACATTAGAGCATACGACATCTCAGGAGAGTGCCGACCATAAAGATTTGGTGTACTATGCAGGAAGTTTAGCTGCGATTCCAGCAGGTGGTAAAATTCAAGCATACCACAAACATGCCCTATCAAAAGTTAATGTTAAAGCATCTACTGGCGATTTAAAAGTATACATTGCACGTGTTAGATTGGTAAATGCTGATAGTAAAGCTAATGCTGCCATGTTGGATAATAGTGTAACATGGACAAATAATACAGATGTTACCGATTTATTTAACTATTATGCCGATGCTAATGCCTCTAATACCTTAGTTGCAAGTCAGTTTGATGATGAACTGATAAAACTTGCTGATACAAATCCTGATATTTTAATGGTTCCTCAAACATTGGCTGCTACTTGTAAAAGTGATATCAATGATGATCTAAGTGATTCGTATATTGAGGTAATTTATTGTGCAGAAGATAAGGATGGTAATCCTTTAGTAGGTTATAGTGAAGCTTCAAAATATCCAGAATATGATAATATCACAAATGAAGATGTGACTACAACCACTCCATTATATGTAAAAGCGGCATTTCCTGTATCATACGCTTTTGTGGATGATACAGCATACATTATTTCGTTAGGTTTAGGTGGAATTGACGATTCTACAGGTGGTCTAAATCTTAGTGATAATTATGTGGATAAAGATGGTAATGATATCGAATTAGGTGATAAAGTTGATCCTGATCTTCCAGAAGAAGGCGATCCTATCTTCCCTACTGGCAACACACAAATCGATATTACCGTAAAAGTCTGTGATTGGGATAGTGAAGTACTTTTTGATGTCATATAATAAAAATTCTTATTATCTTTTTAGCAAGAGCACGCCTTCATCGCTCTTCGAGAAGATGAGCGCACGATTTTTATTCAAAAATTGTGAGGTAAATTCGCAAAAGGAGTTTTGCGAATTTACCTCTGTACTTTTGTGCAAAAATGGAAGTAATTTAGATGTTTTGCAGATATCTAACTATTTGTATGTTAATTTGATAGTTGTTCTGCGAATCACCTTTTAAAAAGGTGTTGGTTTAAATTCCCTTATTACCTCTTTTGTACTTTTATGTAAAAGAGGTAATAAGGGAATTTAAATTATATAACTATTCTAGCTCACGAATTTTAATGTTACGAAACTGAACAAAGTTGCCATGATCTTGCAGTAGGATATGACCTTTCTCGGCTTCACCAAATGGTTTTTTCCCTGTATTAAACATGGCTGCTCTATATTTGCTGTCATGTACTCGTTTGCGAAACTCCTCGCTACCTCGTTCAAATTCCAAAACTTTCTCACCATTTAACCAATGTTCTACATGACCACTAGGGAGCGCTCTAATAAATGCGGTATTCCAACGACCTCTAAAGTCAATATTTGCCTTTTTAGGATAGTTCTTATCTTCAGTAGCGGGAATCATATCGTATAGACTACCCATGGTTCGACTACCTGGATATGTAGTGTATAGTTTTGCATCCTTATGCACCTCATCGTCCAAAATTTGGAATTCTAATCCGAATGCAGAGGCTTTATGTTTCGGGTCAAATTTCTCCTCTTCGCTTACGAAATACTTGATACCACTATTTGCACCTTTCGACATTTTGAAATCAACTTTCAGTTCAAATGCAGAATATTGGTCTATAGTTACAATATCGCCAGCATTTGTAGCCTCGCCACCACCCGATGCTTCAATCGATATTATGCCATCTTGTATAGTCCAACCACTTTCAGGAAATTTATCCTTATGTGCATTTCTCCAACCATTAGAAGTTTTGCCATCGAATAACAATTTCCATCCATCAGCTTTTTCACTTTCAGAGAGAGTGTTAGGAATATTATTAATTTCTGGTGCTAACTCGCCTTGTAGTAATTTTTCGGCTACATTTTCAGTGTCGATTTTAATATTTTTCCATTTTGTTTCACGTCCAATTTTTTCACCGCCTGCTGAATGTATCTGAAATGCAATAAATCCTGTAGACTCTTGATCGTCAATAAGATTTGATGTGCATACACCGTTTAGCCAAATGCGTATATTATTGCCAAGAGCCTCAATACGATAGTGGTTCCAATCATATTTTTTATAGGCAGCTTGCCCTTTTTCATTACCAATTAGTGGTACTAACCATCCATTGACTGCTTCATTATAAATTCCACCACTCCAAGCTCTATCGGATGGGTCAATCTCGCATTGATAACCATGCACACGTCCTTCTCTATATTCTGGACGAGAGTGGCTACGAAACTGAACACCTGTGTTTAGCAATGTGTCATTCCATACGTCAAATTCTAATATAAAATCGCCATACTCTTTTGTTGTAGCCATAAAACTACTAGGCTCTTTTGCTGTTGATACACCGATTAGCATACCATCTTCGACTTTAAACACTCCTTTTCCGCCAAGTTGTTCAAATCCTGTAAAATCTTTACCGTTGAATAGATCGACAAAACCATCGTTGTTAGCTGTCGAGCATGATACAGACAGCGATATAATTGCGGCTGCGAAAGCCGAATAAAATACTCTTTTCATCTAAAATAAAATTTATTAATGCTAAAGGAAACTTCTAAAATCTCTCAAAATCCAGAATTTAGAACTCACCTAAATATTTTTAAATATAGTAATATTTCTCCCAACCCGGACGAGGGGCATCGCCTCTTAACATTATATTGGCTAGAGGGTTGTTTGTTATAATTTTTTTCTCTCTATCAAATTCTAGTTTTGTGCCTAAACGTTGAGCTAACACTCCAAGGCAGAACACTTGACTTAATGGGCCTGTTACACTAAATGGAGAGTTTGGTTTGCACTTACCTTGAACAGCTAATAAGAAGTTTTTGTGATGACTAGGCATATTATGTTCCCAATCTTCTGGTAAAGTACCAAAATCACGTCCTGCTTTGTTTTGAATTAATGATAATTTTGCAGCGTGTGATCCACCCTTAAATATCAATCCATTTTCAGAATATAGCTCTTTTCCAGCACCTAATTTCTCTGGTTTATACGCCTCACCGGCCACAGGTGGAATATCTGAATCGATTTCTACTGGGGTTAAAGAGTACTCTGCTGGCAATTCCGGAATATTGTCTAGTCCATCATACCAAGTAAGTGTGAGTGGCGGTCTACCATTACGCTTTGGAAATTTAAATTCAAGCGTTGTGGACATTGGAAAGAAGAATGGATTATGATCTTTTAGGTATAAAGGATTAATCTCATAAGGTAGACCTAGCTCCAGAAATTCATGAGTTGTATCCATTAAATGGGCACCCCAATCGCCTAATGCACCCATACCGAAGTCATACCAACATCTCCACTGTCCAACTACAAAATCTTTTTGATAATCGTGATGATGCACTCCGCTCAGCCATGTATCCCAATCAAGAGTCGATGGAATTGACTCTGCTGCTGGGAAAGCGTTCATCTTTGGATTCCAACCATGCCAACGACGTTTGCTGTTCATGTGAACAGTCATTTTTGTTATATCCTTTATGATTCCAGCTTTTTCTAAAGCTCTAAATTGATAGTAGTTATCTCCAGAGTGACCTTGATTGCCCATTTGTGTTACAACACCAAATTTTTTCTCTGCTGCCATTAAAAGTTCACACTCTTGAAATGTACGTGCTAATGGTTTCTCAACATACACATGCTTGCCATTCATCATAGCCTCCATGCAGATAGGAAAATGAGAGTGGTCGGGTACACCAACACTTATAGCCTCAATTTCACCCCCAATCTTTGCAAACATTTCACGAAAATCTTGGAATTTTTTCGCATTTGGAAACATACTTTCGGTTTTTGCCGTGGCTTGAGAACCAAGATCTGTATCGCAAAGAGCCACTACATTTACCATGCCTGTATTGAATAGAGCACGGGCAATATTGCCACCTTGTGCACCTAAGCCGATAAATGCCATATTAACCTTTTCTCCTGTGCTAAATTTGCCTTTTACAGAAGGTTCAGCACCTTTTACTTGATTCCATACCCCCGATGAGAGAGCAATACTAGCCGAGAGAGCAGCAGTTTGTTTTAAAAAACCACGCCTAGATAGATTTTTTGAATCCATAATTTAAAGTTTTAGTAGTTTAAATTCTAAAGGGAACTTCTAAAAATTGAAAAAACCCAATTATTAGAACTCCCATAAAAAAGTAATTTTTAAAATTTTATAAGGGTTGTTCTTCTAAGTAGTGTAAAACAATTATTGCCATATTCTTAATAGTACTCTTGGAGCGATATTTTTCACTATTAAATCTCAATATAGAACCACTATATTTTCGATTTAATAGCAAAAAATCTTATCTCCAATAGTACTATTAAGTAGTGTAAAACAATTATTGCCATATTCTTAATAGCACTCTTGGAGCGATATTTTTCACTATTAAATCTCAATATAGAACCACTATATTTTCGATTCAATAGCAAAAAATCT
>JAWXTR010000140.1:0-5211 GCA_044433365.1 Rikenellaceae bacterium | reverse complement strand
GAGACGTAGCCCTGCTACGTCTGAGTTTGGATTTGGCTTGGCAAATTCAATTTTGATTGCTTTGGTTCGGTTACAAACCGCCAAGGCTCAACGTCTCTACTGGGTATTATCAAAATTCGATTTTAGACGTAGCAGGGCTACGTCTCTACTGCTGTGTGCGGAAACAGTTTTTGAGAAAAATCCAGAAAAATAGTTTAAAATTTCAAACCTTTATTGGCATTATTCATTAAAAATCATCAAACAAAGTAGGCGAATCATCACCATCATTAATTACCTCTACATCCGCTTCAATTAAAACATCTTCAACCTCCTCTTCTTGCGACTGTTGAGAATCATCATCAAATCGCTCTGGCTCAATAAACACGAGCGAACCTATAGCATAAGTAGAGACTCGTTTACCCTTAGCTCTAAAGCTCTTAACGCCAATAAACTGCTCAACATCAACAATTTCATCAGATCTTGTGCTATTAGCACCAGTAAATTTCACCTCTAAACGTGGGTAGCTATCGCTATTAATCGAAACCAGATACGAACCTTTGCTCTCTGGAATAAACAGCTGTGCTTTACCATCTGAAAGCTCTATAGCAAAACGTTTCACATAGAAAAACTCAGCCTCAGCATCGTAGTAAGTTACAGAATATATTGCATTAGGATTATATTTCTCTAACGACATAAAATTTTCAGGGAAATATTGATTTACATCATATCCAGTGGTGTAGTAGCCACCGTCGGTAGTAAACACAACAATTTTGTCGTCAGCGGTAAACATTCCCACTAACTCCCCTATTTCATCCTTATTTAGTCGATTTATATCGCTATCAAACCATATATTTTGCCCTGTAAGAGTAGATATTCCTTTCGATTTTAAGGTAATTTTGTGGATTGGATTGCGGGTAAAGGTGTTACCTTGCGAGCTTCGTCCTTTAATCATCTGCTCTGAGAAATCAATATCTACAATCAGTTTTTTTAGACGTGGTCGTGGTTTGAAGTATACTTTCAACACCTCAGCCTCACCATTAGGATTAACACTAAGATATAAAATTTTCGATTTTGGAGTTCCCTTAGTTATATCATACACCTTATCACGTGTCACACCCTTGATGGCACAACGTTTTATCATCACTGCGCCACTTGCACCATCTTGATAAATAACATTATATATGGTACGTTCATCGTTTCGTTTAAAGATTCCGATATGAAGAATTTTTTTCTGGAAATATGCCTTTTCGCTCACCTTGGTAATCACATATTGACCATCTTCGGTAAAGATTATCACATCGTCGATATCCGAACAGTCGCAAACAAACTCATCTTTCTTCATGCCTGCACCAATACCAAAGAAACCCTCATCACGATTGACATAAAGTTTGGCATTTGCCACTGCAACCTGCGTTGCTTCGATATTTGAGAAGTTGCGAAGCTCCGTGCGACGCTCACGACCTTTGCTATAATCTTTTTTGATTCTCTGATAATGGGCAATAGTGTAATCGTTTAGATGGTCAAGGTTGTTTTGAACAACTTTTATCTCATCTTCAACAGCTTTTATATGCTCATCTGCCTTAAATCCATCGTATTTTGAGATACGTTTGATTTTTATCTCAGTAAGCTTTGTAATATCCTCGATAGTAATCTCACGTTGGAACATTTTTTTGTATGGTTCCAAACCTTTGTCGATAACATCAAGCACCTCTTGCCAGCTTTCACACTCTTCAATTGTGCGATAGATTCTTTTTTCGATAAATAGTCGCTCTAATGATGAAATATGCCAATCCTCACCTAGTTCATGCAGTCGGATTTCTAACTCTGAGCCTAGCAACATTTTTGTACGCTCTGCGCTCTCCGAAAGCATCGAAGATACCGCCATAAAGTGCGGTTTATCATCCAATATTACACACGAGTTTGGAGATATAGAGACCTCGCAATCAGTAAAAGCGTAGAGCGCATCTATACACTTATCGGCTGAAACATCGTTGCCAATTTGTATTAAAATTTCAACATTCTCGGCTGTATTATCGTCGATACGCTTTATTTTAATCTTATTTTTGTCATTTGCCTTAATTACCGATTCGATTATTGAGGTGGTAGTCTTACCGAAAGGAATTTCGGTAATTGCAAGCGTATTTTTATCAATTTTTACGATTTTAGCACGTATTTTTACCGACCCACCTCGCAAACCGTCGTTATAACGAGATACATCGACCATACCTCCCGTAGGAAAATCAGGATAAAGCTCAAAGCTCTCACCTTTTAGGTATGAAATCGAAGCATCAATAAGCTCAATAAAGTTGTGCGGTAAAATTTTTGATGCCAAACCAACAGCGATACCCTCCACACCCTGCGCAAGCAGAAGCGGAAACTTAACAGGTAGTGTTACAGGCTCTCGATTACGACCATCGTAGGTCAACATCCATTCGGTAGTCTTAGGATTGTAGACAACATCGAGTGCAAATTTCGAAAGTCGAGCCTCAATATAACGAGGAGCTGCCGAGCTATCGCCCGTAAGAATATTACCCCAGTTACCTTGACAATCCACCAACAAATCTTTCTGTCCCATCTGCACAAGCGCATCGCCAATAGAGCGATCGCCATGTGGATGGTATTGCATCGTATTACCTATGATATTTGCCACTTTATTATAACGTCCATCATCCATACGCTTCATAGAGTGAAGTATACGACGTTGCACTGGCTTAAAACCATCATGAAGATGAGGAACAGCACGCTCCAAAATAACGTAAGAGGCATAATCTAAAAACCACTCACGATACATCCCTGTAAGTTTCTGGCGTTTATCTGCCGTATCTTCCGTTATTCTGCTAAATTTATGTAGGTTAGGCTCAGTACACTCCGTCGACTCTTGGTCGTCACTCTGTGCACTACCATCTAACTCATCATCAATATTATCTATATCGTCTCTCATTTTGCTATCTCAATTTTTTGACTCAATTTTTTGGAAACTTCTATTTTTTTAGGGGAATTTAATTTTAAAAGGAGTTTTAAATTGCCTCCTCTTCATCCATATCAGTATCGACTTTTAGATTGTCAATGATAAACTCTTGACGCTCCATTGTGTTTTTACCCATATAAAATTCAAGTAGGTCGTGTGTAAAATCATCTTTTGTAAGTCGAACCTTATCAAGACGAATATTCTCACCGATAAATCCCTTAAATTCGTCGGGCGAAATCTCACCCAAACCTTTAAATCGAGTAATCTCTACATTTGTTTTTAAACTCTTTATCGCCTCCTGTTTTTCACTTTCACTATAACAGTAGCGAGTCTCTTTTTTATTTCGCACCCTAAAAAGCGGAGTTTGAAGTATAAAAAGATGCCCTCCACGAATTAAATCGGGGAAAAATTGCAAAAAGAATGTAATTAGAAGCAGACGAATGTGCATTCCGTCAACATCGGCATCGGTTGCAATCACCACCCTATTGTATCGAAGATTATCCATGTGCTCTTCGATATTTAATGCTGCTTGAAGCAGGTTAAACTCTTCGTTTTGGTAGATTACCTTTTTGGTCAATCCATAGGTGTTTAGCGGCTTACCACGAAGCGAAAACACCGCTTGCGAAGCTACATTTCTACTTTTTGTAATCGAACCACTTGCTGAGTCACCCTCAGTGATAAAGATTGTACTATCTACTGCTTTTTCGTTTTTACTATTGAAGTGAATACGACAATCTCTCAGTTTTTTGTTGTGTAAACTCACCTTTTTGGCAAATTCACGAGCCTTTTTCTGTATTCCAGAGATGGCTTTTCGCTCTTTTTCCGATTCTTGAATCTTCTTTAGCATCACCTCAGCAATCGAGGTATTAACATGAAGATAATTATCCAACTTTTCTTTTAAAAAGTCGACAATAAAGTTGCGCACAGACACACCACCTGGTGCAATATCTTTCGAACCCAATTTTGTTTTGGTTTGCGACTCAAAAACTGGCTCTTCAACCTTTATACTGATTGCTGCAACAATAGAGTTGCGAATATCCGACGGGTCGAAATCCTTTTTAAAAAACTCTTTTATAGTTTTTGCCACTGCCTCACGGAATGCAACTTGATGGGTACCTCCATGTGTAGTATTTTGACCATTCACAAACGAATAATAGCTCTCATTATAACCACTTCCATGCGTAATTGTCACCTCTATATCCTCTCCTTTTAGGTGAATTGGACTATATAGCGGTTCTTCTGTAAGGTTGTCGTTCAATAGGTCTAACAGACCATTTTTTGAAACAAATGGCTTACCATTAAAACGTATTACTAAACCAGCATTTAGGTAGGTATAGTTTTTTATCATTGTCTCGATAAAATCAATATTGTAGCTATACTCACCAAACACAGATTTATCGGCATGAAAACTTACTGTCGTACCATTTCTCTCCTGCTTAGAGTCTGTTTCGATACGCTCTGTTGCAACACCTCCACAAAAGTCAATCTGTCTACGACGCTCCTCACGAACTGAGACGATAGAGAAATAGGAAGAGAGAGCATTTACAGCTTTTATACCCACTCCATTTAAACCTACCGACTTCTTAAACACCTTGCTGTCATATTTTGCACCAGTATTCATTTTAGAAGCCACATCTTCCAACTTACCTAGCGGTACACCTCGACCGTAGTCTCTGATTGTCACCGTATCGTCGACAAGCGTAATATCAATGCTCTTTCCAAAGCCCATCATATACTCGTCGATAGAGTTGTCGAGAACCTCCTTAATTAGCACATAAATACCATCATCTGGAGCAGTTCCATCACCCAATTTACCGATATACATCCCTGGGCGGCGGCGAATATGTTCGTTCCACTCAAGGGTTTTTATATCATCATTATTATAATTAGTCATCTCTATTATATTGAAGTGTGTTTGAATTATAAAGGATTTCTAACTTGAAATTTCAGAAATACCATTAGCCGAAAATAGGGGTCACAACTTTGAAAACTGCACCCCAAAATATTGAGGATGGAAAAAATCACATCCTAGCTACAAAGATAGTACATTTTTATGAATTTTTGAAATTTGAATTAAAATTAAAGTCAATAAATCTATACTTCGATAACAAAGGTACAAACACTATTTGCGAACCCCCGTAGAGATGTTGGGTCCAAGGTCTGTAACCGAACTCAGGTACCCCCCCCTGATTTGTTTTCAAACCCCTTTTTTTAAACATAACTGCATAGGTAGAGACGTAGCCCTGCTACGTCTGAAAACAACA
>JAWXTR010000139.1:0-5240 GCA_044433365.1 Rikenellaceae bacterium | reverse complement strand
ATGGTGCTATGAGGATTGGATGGTCCCCATAGCGATTAATACTTATTTCACTTTGCTCTTTTATCCGAGCAGGACTTTAGTGGTAGGTTGATTCACTCAACCATAGTTTCTTTGTTTCATGATTTATTTATTATTTAATACTTCACGAACTAAATCTAAATTCGTAGTGTTCATAATTGTCTCTAGCTGAGCATAAATATCTGTTCCCATCATCTGCTCAATAGCATCTATATCGTTAATTGATATTGTACCTCTTACCATTCTTGTTGACACATCTTCTATTTGATTATAGTCCAAACACATACTACGTGTAGGTTCAACTTTTTCAATATCGACCTCTTTCGTCTCAACATTAATATTCTCTAGTGACAAAATCTCATCCATTTCGGGTAAATCATCCTGTTCTATATCTTCTTTCTCTCTATTAAGGTCGTTATTACTATCATATTCAAAAGTTCCTCCATACACCTCATCTTCATTAAATAGATTTGCAACTTCTTCAACAGGTACTTGTACAGGATTAGGATTGGAATTAACACTAGCTTTCAGTCTCTCTGGCAATGGCTTTAGAAACTTGCTCTTAGAGCTACCAATAATTGAAACTATATCTTTCTTTTCATGGATAATTTCTATTGTATCTATCTCTAATTCCTTCTCCTCTTTAGCTGTAAATATTTCATATACCAACATCGAGACAAAAACAAAATAACAGATAACTATTATTATAAAAAATTCATTTGTCATTTTACTGGAGGTTTAAATTTTGTTGCATACAATCCGTTTATCAACTCTTTGTTTGTGTCTAAATGGTTTTGAATAATATTCTCCACATAACTACTTAGGTTGGATTTTTCACCTCCTACTATCTGTACAATAGTGGTTAAAGCAGCATGAAGCTATTTAGATACATACAAAAGTTGACGTGATGAGAAATCTATCTTGTTTAGATACTTACTCATATACTCTATATTCTTATCTCTAGGCTGTCGCTTACGTATCTCGTTTCTTCCAACATCATCTGCTGTGATTTGATTATACTTCTGCTGCAAACCGCCTTCAGCTATCTCTTGCATAGCTAGCTCATCTACATCTGTAACTTCTTTATTATTCATAGATTTATACATTTATAACTTTAATAATTTCTTCAAGAAGCAAATCAAACCGACTACTTCGAAGCATTCTTGTATTTGGAGGAAAAATTGTAGAACAAAACACAACTCTTACTCCTTGCCGTAATTCTTTCTTAAATCGTTTTATATTAGGCAATCTATTTTGAAGTATATGCAGACCTAATTTAGGCATTGAATTATTATACAAATCATATAAATCTGTACGTTCTTTTTCATCAACCATATTCCAAAAAAGCAAAATATCTTTTAATGTATATTTCGGATTATCAGCAAACATCTGCTTTATTGTTACCGCAAATGAAAGCGAATTGTCTAATATGCTTCTATCTGATACTATGGGTATAAATAAATAATCTAAACAAGCTATACATTTCAAAACATTTACAGACCTAACAATATTAGGAAGATTAAAAATTACAAAATCAATATGTTCTTGGCAAGAATCTAAATATGAATCAACTACATCTATGGCACTTTCTGCTGGTGAACATAAAACTGTATAGGGATGCTTTTGCAACTTCTCTTGTTGTGAGTTATATTTACTTGCATACTCTTTATCTGTCTCTACCAATTCAATATCCTTATTACGCATTTGAAATATTTGGTATTTAGGATAATCACAATCTACAACCACAACATTATATCCCATATTATAATGAAGTAGACTTGCAGATAAAATAGTAAATACATCTTTGCCCACTACCCCATACTCAGTTGCAAAGGCTATATATTGTATCTCTTGTTTTGCTATCAATTCCATTGTTTTATCGCTTTAAAATTTCACTGCTTTGTCTCTTTAAAACTTTCTTGTTTTCTTGCCTTACTGTTTCCTGTAAAAATTGGAAAAAAGACAATTTGTTTCTGAACTACAGTGCAAATAAAAGGATAAAATCACCTGCTGTCAAGTCATTTTTCATGTAAAAATCACTTGGCATAATAGGGCATCACTTGGCAATATTACATATTAGCTCAGACAAGTTATATGGTGTAACTTTGCAGCCAAAATACTAGATATAATATTAAGGAAACTTCTAAAAATTGGATTTTAACGCTTTTAAATTTTGAGGCTTCATCTTTGAATTTTGCAAAAATGCACCGTAGTTACCGCTACGCTCACATTTTGCAAAATCCAAATCTAAAACCTCAAAATTTAAAATCGAATAAAACCAATTATTCGAACCTTCCTTAAAAAAACTTCATTAATTTGAAAAGCGGAGCTATCCCATCCGCTTCTCAAAGTGGATAATTGTCACAAAGACAATAGCAAGTTGTGTTTTCGTATGGCGAAAACGTTTTGCGACGGCAAAACAAAACTTGCTACCCAAGTAGGAACAACACCGCCGAAGTTGGTGTTGTAATAATTATCACAATTTAAAAGGAGTTATAACCACTAAAATCTTAAACTATGACAAATTCAAAAAAGGGAGGTAGACCTCCAAAAAACAATCCTGCATTACACAAGCTAGCACTTAGATTGAATGATTCTGAATGGGCTGAATTTATGACTATGTATGAGAAATCAGGAATGAAAACTCACACTCAATTTATTAAATCTCGCATCTTTAATCTACCATTTAGAGTTATTACAGTAGATGAAAATACATTGAAATTTTATGACTCATTAAAAGATTTAAGAGCTGAGTGTAGAAAGATAGGGGTAAATTACAACCAATTTATCACCATCCTACGAAACCATTTTACAGAACAAAAAGCCTATACAATGAGTGAAAAGTATGCCAAACTATTAACACAGGTAGTAGAACTTAACGAAAAGGCTATCCATCTAACTCTTCAAATTATTAGACAATGGTTGCCAAAATAGCTGTTGGAGCATCACTCTATGGAGCACTATCATACAATCAATCTAAAATTGAGGAGGATAAAGGGAAGATATTATCAACTCAAAAAATATATGCAAATGATTATGGTGAAATAGATCTACATAGCTGTATGCAATCTTTTGCTCTACATATCAGAGCCGACACAAAAACAGAAAAACCTATCGTACATATATCACTAAATCCTCATCCCGACGATACTCTTACTGATGAACAATTAGCCAAAATATCAAAAGAATATTTAGAGGGTATGGGCTATGGTGAGCAACCATTTATAATATATAGACATAGCGACATAAAACGCACTCATGTACATATAGTCACCACAAATGTAGATAAGATGGGGCGAAAAATTAACGACTCTTTCGAGCATCGTCGCAGCATGAAGATATGCAGAGATATTGAGCAACGGTATAATTTACATAAAGCTGAGCAGAAGAAAAAGAACAACACGTTCAATCTTAAAAGGCTAGAGATAGATAAAGGAGATATAAAAAATCAAATAAATAACATCATCAAACCTATCGCTGCAACCTACCGTTTTCAAAGTTTTAATGAGTATCGAACACTACTTGCGCAATACAATATTCATGTTGAGCAGTCTGAAGGTGTACGTGCTGGGAATAGCTATGCAGGACTTATCTATTATGCTACAAATGAAAAAGGGATTAAAGCTAGCAACCCTTTTAAATCGTCACTGTTTGGTAAAAGCGTAGGTTATCAAGGCATAAACGAGAAGATTAATAAGAGCAAAGAGCAGATAAAAAGAGACAAACTAAACCTGCAAAGTTGCGCTAGAGTACGTGATGCACTCCACCGCTCAGTAGATAAAAACAGTTTTATAGATAGCCTAAAAGCTAAGAATATAGATGTAATCTTTCGTAAAAACGATGCAGGAAGAATATATGGAACATCTTTTATCGACCATAACAATCACTGCATATTTAACGGTTCTCGACTAGGGCAAGAGCTTTCAGCTAATGCAATTTCTGATTGGTTTAACAACCCTCAGGTGGTAGAGCCAAACCCTCAAAATCAGCATGAGCAGGGAGAAGGATTAAATCAAGATGCTGAATCTACACAAATACTTGATAGCTATGATAGTGATGATTTTTCGTTTGGTAGTCTTTTCGATCTACCAATTGATAGTGGTATTGACGACCCAGAGGAGGAACGTTTCCGCAGAGCTATGCAACGAAAGAGAAAGAAAAAAGGACGTAAAATTTAATTATAAATTATTAACTATAAATTATAATTTGACTTACAATTAATTATTAATAATTAAAAAAATATGCAACAAGAAGATGACCTAAGAGCTTTAGGCAAGATAATGGACTTGCTACGTGGGGTAAGTGTACTCTTTGTGATAATGAATATATATTGGTACTGCTATGGTGCAGTGGAGCAATGGGGTGTTACTATCAGTGTAATTGATAGAATCCTAATCAATTTTAACCATACTGCTGGTCTATTTAGCTCGATAATTTGGAGTAAATTAGGAGCTGTTATACTACTTGCTCTCTCATGTTTAGGCACTAGGGGTGTCGTTAATGAGAAGATTACTTGGACTAAAATTTGGACTTTAACAGGTATAGGTTTTATCTTTTTCTTTATGAATTGGTGGCTGCTTTCACTACCTATTGGCATTGAAGGAAGTGCAGCTATATACATATTTTCAATGAGTGTAGGCTATATCTGTCTACTTATGTCGGGATTGTATATGAGTCGTCTTTTAAAAATCAATCTTATGAACGACCCGTTTAACAACGAGAACGAAAGTTTTATGCAAGAGACAAAACTAATGAAAAATGAATATTCTGTAAATCTCCCCACCAAATTTTGGCATAATAAAAAAGAACATGATGGGTGGATAAATGTAGTAAATCCATTTCGTGCAACCATAGTACTTGGCACGCCAGGTAGTGGCAAATCGTATGCAGTAATTAATAATTTTATAAAACAACAGATAGAGAAAGGTTATAGCCAATATATCTACGATTTTAAGTTTCCCGACCTTTCAGATATAGCTTATAATCATCTACTTAATAATCAAAACCGATATAAAGTAGTACCAAAGTTTTACGTTATAAATTTCGATGACCCTCGACGCTCGCACCGCTGCAACCCTGTAAATCCAAAATTTATGACCGATATTTCAGATGCTTACGAGAGTGCATATACCATTCTTTTAAATTTAAATAAGACATGGATTCAAAAGCAAGGAGATTTCTTTGTTGAGTCTCCAATCATATTGTTAGCTAGTATTATATGG
>JAWXTR010000138.1:0-5283 GCA_044433365.1 Rikenellaceae bacterium | reverse complement strand
ATAAGTAGGGTAAAATAATTATTGGTGTATTTTTAATAAGTAGGGTAAAATAATTATTGGTGTATTTTTAAAAGTGCTATTGGAGATGAGATTTTTTGCTATTGAATCGAAAATATAGTGGTTCTATATTGAGATTTAATAGTGAAAAATATCGCTCCAAGAGTGCTATTAAGAATATGGCAATAATTGTTTTACACTACTTAAATTAAGAAATAAATAATACCAAAACATCATTTAGAATGTCGTCGTTTATGATACTCCTGGAAGATTTCGGTTACGTAGGCGGTAAATATTGGAAACATCATCATACCTGTAGCAGCAATTGCAAATGATAGAAATTTGCCAAGTGGAGTTACAGCAAATATATTAGAACCAACTGTTGTAAGATTCATAAGGGTCCACCAGAGTGCATCGCCATAATTTTTAACCATAGGATTTACGCCACGTTCGGCATAGAAAAAAATCATTGTTGAGAAATAGCAAACAAACACTACAGTAGTGATATACGAGACAATAAGTGTAGAGATAATATTAGTGGCTCTACGATTAAAAAAGAGCACTATAGCATAAGCACACCTAATTACAGGCAAAATACGTAGAATTGTAGCCCACTCTTGGTCGAGAGATACATCATAGTAAGAGGTGATATTGTAGTATGGAATTGAGATAATAAGCAGTGGTAAATTTCTAAAGAAAAAGCGTGTTTTGTTCTCTGCACTCCAAAGACGGATAAAAAAATCGGCAATATAGAGCATACAAACCCAATACTGAATACGAAGTGCTGCATCCAGTCCATCCTCTAACGAACGATTATTGAAAAAATCGACACTAACAGAGCTGACAATAATTAGTGAACCAATTATTACCAATACATCCATTACCCATTTTAATCTACCAAAAGGGGTATATAAGAGAGATTTTATTCCGTTTCCCATCAATTGCTCTCCATAAAAGGTATTTCAGAGTTTAGCTACCTAAAATCGAGTTACACGAGAGTGGCAATATGGCTCAGTACCTTTGTTTTCATAGTAATTTTGGTGATATTTCTCTGCTACAAAAAACTCTGTTGCTTTGGTGAGTTTAGTAGCAATTTCATAACCTTTTTCCTTTAAAATATCTATCAATTTTTGAGCTGTCGACTTTTGCTCTTCATCTAAATAGAATATTTCTGAGCGATATTGATCGCCTATATCTGGTCCTTGACCATCTGTTTGAGTTGGGTCGTGAATTTCGAAAAATAGCTTTGCAAGAGTCTCATAATCCACCTCACTGGGGTTGTAAATCACCTTTACAGCCTCAGCATGACCTGTAATGTGAGCCTTTACCTGCTCATAAGTTGGATTATCTAGCGTTCCACCAATATAGCCTGAATCTACCGAAATCACTCCATTTTGTTTTTGCATAAGGTGTTCAACACCCCAAAAACAGCCACCTGCAAAGATAGCAAATTTGTTTTCTGTCGCCTTTTCCATAATTTTTCTGATATTTTTGAGAACCTACTATAGAATTTCCCTTAACGGGGATATTGACAAATATAGTGCAAAAAAATTATAAAAACAACTGTTTTTTTGAGAAATAATCACTATTCCACAGCAAACACCTCTTCGCCCTCTCGATACATATAGAAATGCTCACGAGCAAATTTTTCAAGAAATTTATCGTCTTTTTTTATACGCTCCAGATTTAGGCTATCTCTGCTAATTTTTTGGCGTAGAGAATCTACCTGACCAACCAAAACAGCATGTTTTTCCCTTAATTGTTTGCGTACAAAATAGTTATTATCATCCGAAAAATACATAATTGCAATAAAAATAGCACTGCTTACAATTATTATATTTGTGTTTGTAATAATTCTTATATTTCTTCTCTTTTTAGTAGCCATTGTGTTTAAAAATCAACTGTTAGAACTATCAAAATCCAGAATTTAGAACTCCTCTAAATTTTTAATTTATCGTAAATATTCAAAATGCGCAATAGAACCATGCCCCTTCCCAAGTACCATATCTTTACCCCTAAATATCGCTTTGTGAACAAAATTTTCAGCTCTCTCTACGCTCTCTACTATGTTGTAGCCCATCGCCATAGAGGCAGCAATCGAAGATGAAAGCGAACAGCCAGTACCGTGAGTATTCATAGTATCCACTCTCTCAAATTCAAAATTATAGCTATTTCCACGCTTTAAATCGTATAGTACATCCACAATTTTTTTACCATCTATATGCCCACCCTTTAAAAGCAGATATTTAGAGCCTAAAAGCTCAAATTTTGAAGCAGCTCTATCAAAATCTACGCTACTGCATATCTTAACACCTGTAATATAGCCACATTCAACGCTATTTGGAGTAACAATAGTTGCTAATGGAAATAGTTTCTCGATGATACAATCTATGGCTGTTTTATCGATTAAAGTTGCTCCAGATGTTGATACAATCACTGGGTCGACAACAATATTTTCGATAGTATATTTATCTATACACTCCAAAACAGCCTTAACCGACTCAATGTTTGGAATCATTCCCGTTTTTATAGCTTCTACTCTCATATCGCTCATAACGGCCTCGATTTGAGTGGTAAGAATAGTGCTAGGTGTTGGTTCTATAGCGGTTACACCCATGCTATTTTGCGCTGTAATGGCTGTTATTGCGGTTGCCATATAGCAGCCAAGTGCAGCGGCACTTTTCATATCGGCTTGAATCCCTGCACCAGCAGAGGAGTCGGAGCCAGCAATCGAAAGAGCCACTTTTTGGCGATTATCCTCTATTTTTTTATCGGTAGTTGAGTTAAAATTTTTATCTATTTCCATGTTCATAACCTTTAAAGTGGTAATCTATCTTTTGACCATTTTCTACCCAATCAATTCTATTTTTGCTATCTGTAGCGGAGCTAGTAATTGTGCCAATTTCGTAAATTTCACCATCGAAAAGCTCATTATATTGACTTTTAACCCTTTCGCTATCATTGCTATCAACGGTAAAAAGCAGTGAATATTCTTCGCCACCCGAAACAGCATCCTCTACTGTTGCCCCCTCAAAAATAGGTATAGAATCTATATTTATTGAGGCACTTACGCCGCTTTTATCTAAAATATGAGTCAAATCTTTAGCGATACCATCCGAAATATCCATCATTGCAGTGATTGCAGATTGCTTACCTAGCCAGATTGCCTCTTTAAGAAAGAGTTTTGGGCGGTAGTGTGCTTCAATTGCTTTTTTTGCTTGCTTTTCGGTAAGAGAAACAAAACTTTCAGATTTTTTGTTTAAAATATAACGTAAACCTAAAGACGACCCCCCTAGAGCGTTGCAACAAAATATTTTATCGCCAACTTTTGCACCGCTTCGTAGTTTTAAATTATCTTTTTTGACCTCCCCAATCAGTGTAATAGTGATTGTAAGAGCATGAGGTGAGAATGTGGTGTCGCCTCCAAGTAGCATTACGCCACACTCATTTGCAAGGCTTATCAGAGAGCTAGAAAATCGCTCTATCCACTGCCTATCTACTTTTGAACTGTAGCTAATAGCTAAAAAAGCGTAAAGCGGCTTTGCACCCATTGCTAAAATATCACTAATATTGCTTGCTAGTGATTTGTAGGCTAAATCCTCAGCCTTTATGGAGTCGAAAATAAAGTGGCTATCTTCGGTAAGTGTGTCGGTAGTAACAACCTTATACCTATCGCCCTCAAGAGGAAGTACAGCGCAATCATCGCCAATTCCCAAACCGTCAAACTCTTTGTAGTTAGCGGTTTGGGATATTGTATTGATAATATTTAACTCGCTTAGGTTCATTACTTCTCTACCTTAACATATTTATAAAGTGCATCGCCACGACGTACAAGCTCCTTAGTAATAATCGAGCATCTCTCGCCCTGTTTAGTGATATTTCTAGCTTTTAAATCTACTCTAATCTCCTCTACACTCTGCTCGACAACACCTGTTGTAGGGCCGCTAAACATCACCTCTTCGCCAACCTCTAAAGTTGCTGCTTCGATTAAAATTTCGGCAACAGATATATTTTTAAAATAGTTTGTAACTTTACCTACATATACCTTTTTATGGGTTGCAGCCGAGCCGTAGTTGTCGCTCCACTCACCTAGACGACGACCTAAGTAGTAGCCATCCCAGTAGCCACGATTAAACACTACAGCCATCTTCTCTTTCCATACCTCCACTTTTTCTTGTGAGTATGTGCCATCTGCAATAGTATCTAACGCCTCGTTATAACACTCTACAACTCTTTTTACATACTCAGCAGAGCGGGCACGACCCTCTATTTTAAGAACTCTAACCCCTGCATCTACCATCTTATCGAGAAAGTCGATAGTACATAAATCTTTAGGCGACATTATGTATTTATTTTCAACTACAAGCTCCTCGCCAGTATCTCTATCACGCACCTCGTAGCTACGACGACAAATTTGGCGGCAAGTGCCACGATTTGCCGATTTATCAGCTTCGTGTAGGCTTAAATAGCATTTTCCCGACACTGCCATACATAGCGCACCATGCGAAAACATCTCAATCTGCACTAATTCGCCTTTTGGACCACAAATATCACGTTTTTCAATTTCAGTGTAGATATATTTCACCTGCTCAAGGTTAAGCTCACGAGCAAGTACCACAACATCGGCAAAGTGTGAGTAAAACTCTACATCTTCGATATTAGATAGGTTTAATTGGGTTGAGATATGTACCTCTACACCGATTTTATTGGCATACACTATGGCTGCATGGTCGGAAGCGATAATAGCGGTGATTCCCTCTACCTTTGCTCTATCTACAATCTCACGCATAACTGCTAAATCTTCGTCATATAGAATACAATTGACTGTAAGATAGCTTTTAACATCGTTCTCTTTGCAAATTGAAACGATTTGAGCTAGGTCGTCGAGTGTAAAGTTAAACGACGATTGACCACGCATATTTAGCTTTTCAACACCAAAATAAACTGAATTTGCTCCAGCATTTATAGCCGCCATTAGCGACTCGTAGGAGCCTACGGGAGCCATTATTTCAATTTCTTTTCTCTCTTTGAACATTTTTTATATCTATTTTTATTTCTTTAAATCTTTTGAATATTTTAAGTAGTGTAAAACAATTATTGCCATATTTTTAACAGCACTCTTGGAGCAATATTTTTTACTATTAAATCTCAATGTAGAATAACTATAGTAGTGTAAAACAATTATTGCCATATTCTTAATAGCACTCTTGGAGCGATATTTTTCACTATTAAATCTCAATATAGAACCACTATATTTTCGATTCAATAGCAAAAAATCTCATCTCC
>JAWXTR010000137.1:0-5307 GCA_044433365.1 Rikenellaceae bacterium | reverse complement strand
CCAAGGTAACCGCCCCCAGCAGTAGAGACGTAGCCCTGCTACGTCTAAAATCGAATTTTGCAAAGCAAAATGAGCTTCCCAAGCAACAATAAATAAAATTCACAAAGCAACCAAAATTGAATTTGCCAAGCCAAATCCAAACCCAGACGTAGCAGGGCTACGTCTCTACCTTAGTGCGGTTACCTTGGTGCGATTACAGACGTTGCACCCAACGTTTCTACTGTCGAGCCATCAATTTAAATTCTTAACAACAGATTTTGAGAATGAGCCAAAAAAACTATATTTAACACTTTTTTAGAAAAAGTGAACAAAAACACGCCTTCAATGTCTCTTCGAGACCACTGAGCGCACAATTTTCAGAGAAAATTGTGAGACGTATTTGCAAAAGGGGTTTGCGAATACGCCTTTTTTATCATATACTAGGCTTATCGTTTATACACCACTAAATACACTAAATCCGCCATCAACAGGAATTACGGTACCAGTCATAAATTTTGATGCCTCGCTGCAAAGCAGGAAGATTACACCGTGTAGTTCTTCTGGTTTTCCAAGGCGATTGTAAGGTGTTGAGCGAAGAATATCTTTTGTGCGCTCTGTTGGTGTGCCATCTGGGTTTGTTAGAAGTGTGCGGTTCTGCTCTGTTAAGAAAAATCCTGGTGCAATAGCATTTACACGCACGCCCTCACCAAATTTTTTGCAAAGCTCAACCGATAGCCATGCTGTAAAGTTATTGATTGCAGCTTTTGCAGCTCCATAGCCAGCCACACGAGTAATAGGAGTTATTGCAGCCATGCTCGACACGTTGATAATCGAACCATCACCTTTGCTGGTCATAATATCTGCAAAAACCATAGTAGGAAGTAGTGTACCTTTAAAATTAAGAGCAAAAACACTATCCATATCGCCTACTTTTATATCAAAAATAGTCTGCTCAGGCGTTACAACAGCTCCCGGCATATTTCCACCTGCTGCATTAATCAATACATCTAAAGTGCCCCAAGCCTCTAAAAGTGCAGCTTTTGCGCTATTTAGCGACTCCTCACAAAGCACATCTGCTTGAAGAAAGATAGTTTCGCCACCAAATAATTTGATTGTCGCCATTAATGACTCAGCTTTAGCCTTAGTACGTCCTAAAAGAGCAATTTTTGCCCCTGCTTTTGCTAGTGCAATAGCCATGCTTGAGCCTAATACACCGTAGCCTCCAGTTATTAAAATAACTTTCTCTTTTACTGAAAATAGTTCCATAATTTTATCTAATAAGTTAGGGGAACTCCTAAATCCTTCAAAAATTCAGAATTTAGAACTCCACATAGTAATATAAATTTGAAATTGTGATTTAAACAATCGTTTGCAAATATAATAAAAAAAATGAGAATTAATACAATTCCCATTCTTTTTACCGATTTAGTTGTTTGTTTTTTCTGAAATTGCCTTTGCAACAGCAAAACCTGTGCTCCAAGCAGCTTGCAGGTTAAATCCGCCTGTAATAGCGTCAATATCTATAACTTCGCCCGCAAAATATAGATTTTCCGACTTTTTAGCCTCTAAGGTGTCAAAATCTAGGCTGCTTATATCTACGCCGCCAGCAGTGACAAACTCCTCTTTATGAGTAGATTTACCCGAAACTGCGTAGTGGTCGCCAATAAGCGTAGCGATTATCCTATTAAAGCCTTTTGAGCCAATCTCTGCCCAACGTCGCTCGTGTGGAATCTCTGCTTTATAGAGAATATGCGCCCACACTCTTGAAGATAGGTCGTAGGGTGGGGTAGAGGTGACAAATTTTTTGCTATTATTTGAAGAGATAGCTTTTATATCTTCGATAATTTTATCTTCATCGGTCGAACCTACCCAATTGATTAAAATCGTACATTTATAGTCGCTTTCACAAAGTGTGCGAGCTGCATACGACGATAGTTTTAGCACCGTAGGACCGCTTACACCCCAATGAGTTATGAGAAGCGCACCTTGTGTGCGAAGTTTTGTCCCTTGCAAACCAACTATCGCTTTTTCAACTACTGCACCACTAAGCTCAGTAATAGGATTATGGTCTATATTTAGGCTAAAAAGCGATGGCATAGGCTCTATAATCTCTACAGGGAGGCAGCGTAGCATCTCAAAACCGCTCATTTGTGGTTTACCTCCAACTGTAACTACCACTATATCGCTTTTTATAGAGCTTACACCCTTGTCAAACGAAATTGTGTAGTGGTTGTCGGTTTTTTCGATAAGTTTTACTTTATGTTGAGTTTTAACTGTAATATCTAGCTCTCTAGTACGGCGAATAAACATCTCGATAATCTCACCCGAATCTTGCGAAGCAGGAAAAACGCAATTATCTGGTTGAGTTACAAGTTTTATCCCCTCGGTTTCAAACCAATCGTAAGTTTGTGTGTGGTTTAATTTGCGAAAAGCTGCTTTAACTAGCTTTGCACCACGTGGATACACCTTTGATAGAGGTGCTCTAAATCCCTCAAAAGAGTTTGTTAGATTGCATCGACCTCCACCTGAAACTGCAACTTTTGATAGCACTTTTGGTGAGCTTTCATATATTGTCACCTCCAATTTTGGTGAAAATCTCTTTAAATTTATGGCTGTAAAAAAGCCCGCTGCACCAGCTCCTATAATTGCAACTTTCATCTGAAAACTTTATAATTTTGTAATTAATTGGTTAAATTATTTGGAATTTAACTATTTTACCTCCTCAAAATCAACATATTCGCCAACTTTATCTTTAACTCTTTTTTGTGAGGAGCTATTGCGAGATATAAATACCTCACCCTCTTTATGTTGGTTGTTGTTTTGGTTGTTTTGTCGGTTTGCCCAGTTAAAAGGGTTGTTGTTTTGATTTGCACCGCCACCAGTGCCTCCACTAAATCCTCCACCTGAGTTTGTGCCGCCATTAAATTGATTCATCTTTCGTTTAATAAAAAGACGAAGCAAAAAGCCGCCAACTTTGCTAAGTAGGTAGAAGAAAATTACTGTTCCTAAAATAAATGATAATAACTTTTCCATATATATGTTTACGTTTCTAACTGCAAATGTAGTAATAATTTTAAAATAGTTGGTAAATATCCCCAATAAAACCTCTAAAAATACGTTACTAATAGGGCAATTAATTATTTATCAATCCTTTTTTTGGTATAATAGTTGGTAAAAAATCATATATTTTTACTATTTTGTTTGTAAAATGCTAAAAAAGAATTAATTTTGTCTATTAAATTAAACGGATTTTGAGAAGAAATATTATTTTAAAACTCCTCATGCCAATAAAGGTTTGAAAAACTTTCTTCCGCTTTTGCGAGCGGAGCGAAGCCGTTAGTGGAAACGAACGATTTTTGCCAGCCCTTTGGGCGTGCTTTTTCTAAAAAAGCATTAACAAAAGTTATTTTTTTATATAACTCAGATTGCAAAAATAGCTCAAAATAGCTCGAAAATTTCAAACTTTTATTCGCATTCCTCTTAAAAAAATAGTTTTAGAAGTTGAATATTCTTAAAAATCAAGATGAGAAAAATTTCTCATATAAACAAAATTATTACACTAAAGTAATGGAATTAAACAATTTGACAGCTGTATCGCCAATTGATGGCAGATACCGCAAGGCAGCGGCACCTCTTGCACGTTATTTTTCTGAATATGCGCTTATACGCTATCGTATTCTAGTTGAAATAGAGTATTTTATCTCTCTATGTGAGATTCCTCTACCTCAACTAAGCGGTTTCGATAAAAACCATTTTGAACAGCTTCGTGATATTTATCGCACATTCTCTACTGATGATGCACAGCGTGTAAAAGATATTGAAAGCGTTACAAACCACGATGTTAAGGCTGTTGAGTACTTTATCAAAGAGAAAATGGATGAGCTTAACTTAGGCGATAGCCGTGAGTTTGTTCACTTTGGTCTTACATCTCAAGATATCAATAACACCGCTACTCCTTATTCGCTTCGTGATGCTGCAAATGAGATATATTATCCTAAATTACAGTTAATTATCGACAAAATTAAAGAGATGGCAACTGAGTGGGAAGATATACCTCTACTTGCTCGTACTCATGGTCAGCCTGCATCGCCAACACGTCTTGGTAAAGAGTTTATGGTGTTTGTAGAGCGTCTTGAAAAGCAGCTTCACCTACTAAAAGCGGTGCCATGCCCTGCAAAATTTGGTGGTGCGACAGGTAATTTCAACGCTCACTATATTGCATACCCTGAGGTTAATTGGATTGAGTTTGCAAATAAGTTTGTAGGTCAAACTCTTGGTCTTGAGCGTTCGCAAATCACAACTCAAATCGAACATTACGACAACATCGCTGCAATTTTCGATGGCTTCAAACGTATCAACACAATCCTTATCGACCTTAGTCGTGATATTTGGACTTACGTTTCGATGGATTACTTCAAACAAAAAATTAAAGCTGGTGAGGTTGGTTCGTCGGCTATGCCACACAAAGTTAATCCTATTGATTTTGAAAATGCAGAGGGCAATTTAGGTATTGCAAATGCGCTTTTCGAGCACCTTTCTGCAAAGCTTCCTATTTCTCGTCTGCAACGAGACCTTACCGACTCTACAGTTCTTCGCAACATTGGGGTGCCAATTTCGCACACTATGATTGCATTAGGTTCTTTGGAGAGAGGTCTTAATAAATTGATTATCAATAAAGAGGCGATAAACAACGACTTAGAGAAAAACTGGGCGGTAGTTGCTGAGGCTATTCAAACAATCTTACGTCGTGAGAACTATCCAAATCCTTACGAAACTCTTAAAGAGCTAACACGTACAAATAGTACTATTACTCGTGAGTCGTTTGAAGAGTTTATCGTTAAATTGGATATTTCGGAGTCTGTAAAAGAGGAACTTCGAAAAATTTCACCACAAAGCTATACCGGAATTAAATTTTAACCATTAAAATAAAATTATTATGGAAAAGTATAAATGCGAAGTTTGCGGTTGGATTTATGATCCAACTGTTGGTGATGCAGAAGGCGGTATTGAGCCAGGTGTATCGTTCGATGATTTAGGCGAAGATTGGGTTTGCCCACTTTGTAGCGAAGGTAAAGAGGTTTTCGAGAAAATCGACTAATCTTTTTTGCTTTTGCCGATGCTTTAAGCATTCCAAATCAATATAAAATCCTTGTTGCTCTTTTGCAATGAGGATTTTTTTTAGTTCTTGTTTTGAAGTGCAAATTTATTATAAGTAGGGTAAAATAATTATTGGTGTATTTTTAATAAGTAGGGTAAAATAATTATTGGTGTATTTTTAAAAGTGCTATTGGAGATGAGATTTTTTGCTATTGAATCGAAAATATAGTG
>JAWXTR010000136.1:0-5336 GCA_044433365.1 Rikenellaceae bacterium | reverse complement strand
CCCTTTTTTAAACATAACACCGCACAGGTAGAGACATAGCCCTGCTACGTCTGAAAACAACACCCCGAATTGTTTTAAACCTTTTTTTTTAAAATATAACGATTTGTGTTACAGACGTAGCAGGGCTACATCTCTACTGCTGAGCTATAAATTTTAATTAATGACAACAGATTTTGAGAATGAGCCTAAAAACTTAAACTAACGACTCAATAAATTCTCTATAGGTGCGCTCAATGCCAGCATCCAAAGAGATTGTAGGTTTCCAGCCCATTGCATAGAGTTTTGAAGAGTCCATAAGTTTTCGTGGTGTTCCATCGGGTTTTGTGCTATCCCACACAATCTCACCATTGAATCCTACCACTTTTTTTATCTTTTCAGCTAACTCTTTTATAGTCAATTCAGAAGATACTCCCACATTTACATGACCATAATCAGAATAATTTAACATACAAAATACCGTTGCATCTGCCATATCGTCGGCATGCATAAATTCTCTATATGGAGAGCCACTACCCCAAAGAATCACCTCTTTTTTACCTGCAGCCTTTGCTTCATGAAACTTTCTAATTAATGCAGGAAGCACATGAGAAGAGGTAAGGTCGTAGTTATCGCCCGTACCATATAGATTAGTAGGCATTACGCTTACAAAGTCGGCACCATACTCTTTGCGGTAGTAGTCGCACATCTTTATACCTGCTATTTTAGCAATTGCATACCCCTCGTTTGTAGGCTCCAACGCACCAGTTAGTAGAGCACTCTCAGCCATTGGCTGCTCAGCAAATTTTGGATATATGCAAGAGCTTCCAAGAAACATTAGCTTTTTAACGCCAAAGGTGTAGGCTGCATGAATTACATTAAATTCAATCATCATATTTTCATACAAAAATTGAGCTGGGTGGTCGTTATTTGCCACAATTCCACCAACCTTTGCAGCAGCCAAATAGACATATTCGGGGCGTTCTACCTCAAAAAAGCGAAAAACAGCTTTTTGGTCGGTTAAATCTAATTCGGCATGAGTACGAAGCAGAAAGTTTGTGTATCCTCTAGCCTCTAAATTACGCAAAATAGCACTTCCAACCATCCCACGATGCCCTGCAATATATATTTTTGAATCCATCTAAATTATTTTTTAAAAATCGAATAAAACCAATTATTAGAACTCCCCATATTTTAGAAGTTCCCATTAACTTCTTTGCTCGATTACAGACGATAGACCTATCGTCTCTACTATGTTATCGAAGACGATAGACCTATCGTCTCTACTATGTTATCGAAGCACCTCATTATTAATTTTTAATTACTCATGCGAATAAAGGTTTGAATTTTTTGAGCTATTTTGAGCTATTTTTGCAATCTGAGTTATATAAAAATAACTTTTGTTAATGCTTTTTTGGAAAAAGCACGCCCAAAGGGCTGGCAAAAATCGTTCGTTTCCACTCACGGCTTCGCTCCGCTCGCAAAAAGCGGAAGAAGGTTTTTCATGCCCTTTATTGGCATTACTCAAAATAGTTAACAACCTTATATCCACCCTTTTTTAAGTAGCTATCTTTTTTCATCAGCTTAATATCGTTTTCCATCATATCTTCGACAAGAGCTTTTAAATCATACTTTGGAACCCAGCCCAACAATTCCTTAGATTTTCGAGGATTACCAGTAAGAGTCTCAACCTCTGTAGGTCGAAAATAGCGAGAATCTACACGTACCAAAACAGCACCTAACTCTAAACTACAGCTCTGCCCTACTCTAATCTCAAAAACCTTACCATCTACACTCTCTAAAATTCCAATTTCATCGACTCCCTCACCCTCAAAGCGTAAATTTAGACCTAAATAAGCAAACGACATACGTACAAACTCTCGAACCTTTGTGGTGACACCTGTTGCTATTACATAATCGGATGGTGTGGGTTGTTGTAGGATTAGCCACATCGCCTCAACATAATCTTTGGCATGCCCCCAATCTCTCTCTGAAGATAGATTTCCTAAATATAATACATCTTGTTGCGAAAGTGCAATTTTAGAAGCTGCACGTGTAATTTTTCGAGTTACAAACGTCTCGCCACGCATAGGGCTTTCGTGGTTGAATAGAATACCATTCGAGGCGTGCATATTGTACGCTTCACGGTAGTTTACTGTAATCCAATAGCCATACATCTTTGCCACTGCATAGGGTGAACGAGGGTAAAAGGGGGTTGTTTCGCTCTGTGGAGTCTCTTGTACTAGTCCATAAAGCTCTGAGGTAGAGGCTTGGTATATTCTACATTTTTGGGATAGACCTAGTAGATGTACCGCCTCCAAAACTCTTAGTGTTCCTAACCCTACGGAGTCGGCAGTATATTCAGGCATATCAAACGACACCTTTACGTGGCTCATAGCTGCAAGATTGTAGATTTCATCGGGTTTTACCTCTCCAATTATCTTTGTTAGGTTCATAGAGTCGGTCATATCGCCATAATGAAGAAACAGTTTACGCCCATCTACGTGTGGATCTTCGTAGAGGTGGTCGATTCGCTCAGTATTAAACAACGATGAACGACGTTTAATACCATGTACTATATATCCTTTTTTTAACAAAAATTCGGCAAGATATGCTCCATCTTGTCCTGTTATTCCTGTAATTAATGCTACTTTTTCCATAGTTTTATATTTTAGGTCTCTTATATGGGAATTATAATAAGGGAATTTTTAAAAAATTTCTTTTGAACTCCCCCTTAAAAATATCTGCATAACAAGCCAAATTATTGACAAAAATAGTGATAAAAATATAAATCCCACTATTATCACCTTTTTATCTGGCTCTGCAGCATGCAAAGGCACACGTGCTGGCTCAATTATTGTCATTATTGGTGTCTGCTCATAAATTTTTATTCGTATCATCTCCACTTTCGTAGCTATCTGCTCATAGATATTAAATGCTAAATCTCGCTCATTTTCCATCCTGCTAAGTCGAGCCTTTGCAAGAGTAGAGCTAAGGTTTTGATTACGATCTAATGCTTGAGCATAGTTTGTATCAGCACTATAATAGTCCGCTTTTGCCTTTTCCAACATCTGCTCACTCTGCTCAAGCTCACTGCGAGTTTTGGAGGTAAAGTAGAGTGTCATATATTTCTGTAACTTCGAAATTATTGAATCTGCCAAAACCGCAGCAATCTCTCCATCTTGCTCCCTAACTGTAATCTCAACCAAATTTGTCTTTTTGTCTTGATTTATAGATATCGACGATGAAAGTTGCTTTTCAAAATCTAACTGATTGGAATTTGGACGAAAACTATCTTTTTCTACCCCTCTTTGCTCTCTATCTTTATTACTTAAAAAAGATATCAACTTTGCTGGAAGTGCAAAAATATAGCTCCACCAAGCTTTTTTCTGAAACTCTAAAAGATAGCTCTTTAACGATATTTTTTCACTATTATACTCCACCTCTATATCTGAAAATTCCATTAGAAATGGAGATGATTTTAAAATTTCGGGGTATAAATTCTCATCAATACCGCTAGTAGTAACCGCACCAGTAGCACCCATCATCGTTGCTAATCCTCCTAGCTGCGACAAACCACTACTCTGCTGCTTAGATTCGGTTGCAAATTTTACGGTAGAAACATAGCTTTTGGGTATTGAAAATGCCACTACTACACCTAAAACTACACCTACTACCAACCATTGTATCAATAATTTACGTCTATGCCATATATATTGAGCAATTTCGATTAAATCTAACTCTTTTTCCTCCTTTCTCTTCTGTTTCATACTAAATTTACATTTCAAATCGAGCAAAAAACCTAAGAGTATTTGGTGTGAAATACAAAAAATTAATAAACAGTTTTTCCTATTCTATAATATCGGAAACCTTGCTCTTTAACCTCTGCTTCATCGTAGATATTTCGTCCATCAACAACAACATCGCCTACCATCAAAGATTTTATCTTTACCCAATCAATAATTCTAAATTGTCGCCACTCTGTCATTAAAATCACTGCATCTACTCCCTTTACAGCATCTACAACACTTGAAGAGAAGATTATCGAATCGCCTATAATTTTGCGAGTAGCATCTATGGCTACAGGGTCATAAGCTTGTACTATAGCACCTGCACCGAGCAGCTCTCTAATTACAACTAACGATGGAGCTTCACGCATATCGTCGGTTTCAGGCTTATAAGATAGTCCCCAAAGAGCAACTCTTCGCCCTTTTAGATTGCCTCCAAAGGCGTTTAATAGCTTTTTAAACACTACAAACTTCTGCTGCTCATTGACACTATCAACTGCATCTATAATTTGCATCGAAAATCCATTCTCCTTGCCTATTCGAGATAGAGCCTTAACATCTTTTGGGAAACACGACCCTCCATAACCTGCACCTGCATACAAAAATTTAGAACCGATACGTGCATCGGCTCCAATACCCTTTCTTACCTGCTCTACATCTGCTCCAACCAGCTCACAAAGATTTGCTATTTCGTTCATAAACGAAATACGAGTGGCAAGCATAGCATTTGCGGCATATTTTGTCATCTCTGCCGAATGTATATCCATAAAGTAGATACGATAGCGATTTAAAATAAATGGCTTATAGAGTTTATCTAGCAATTTTCTTGCCCTATCGCTCTCTACGCCTATAATAATTCTATCGGGGGTCATAAAATCTTTAATCGCTGCACCCTCTTTTAAAAATTCGGGATTGGAAGCTACATCAAACTCCAACTCAATGCCACGATTTTTTATCTCACTCTCCAACACATCTCTAACCTTGGCAACTGTGCCCACTGGAACTGTCGATTTTGTAACCAATACAAAATAATCGTTAGCATAACGCCCCACTGTTCGAGCCACCTCCATTACATATTGCAAATCGGCTGAACCATCCTCATCGGGAGGAGTTCCAACAGCTGAAAAAATTAGCTGTGCACCATCAAGATTATCTTTTAGAGAGGTAGAAAATTTTAGTCGCCCTTCAGCCACATTTCTTGAAACCAACTCATCAAGTCCAGGCTCAAAAATCGGAATTATACCGTTTTTTAAACTCTCAATCTTTTTTTCATCTATATCTATACAGGTCACATCAGTACCCATCTGAGCAAAACAGCTACCAGTTACCAATCCTACATATCCTGTACCTACAATTACTATTTTCATAATATAGCGATTAATGCCAATAATTATTGGGGAGTTCTAATAATATTGGCAGAAATTTATTATTTATCTTTTTTATGGGGAGTTCTAATAAGTAGGGTAAAATAATTATTGGTGTATTTTTAAAAGTGCTATTGGAGATGAGATTTTTTGCTATTGAATCGAAAATATAGTGGTTCTATATTGAGATTTAATAGTGAAAAATATC
>JAWXTR010000135.1:0-5557 GCA_044433365.1 Rikenellaceae bacterium | reverse complement strand
TGAGATTTTTTGCTATTGAATCGAAAATATAGTGGTTCTATATTGAGATTTAATAGTGAAAAATATCGCTCCAAGAGTGCTATTAAGAATATGGCAATAATTGTTTTACACTACTTATTTTACAGTTTTAATTTAAATTAGAGAGAACAATATATATCATGAATAGTACAGCAAAAAATATAAAACAACGCCTATCAATGAGAGAGCCACTGTGTGATGCTCTTGATGTTGTTGCGCAGGTAGCCGATAAAATTAAGTTTCGTAAACCACCTGTTAATCCTACGCTTTTAAGCAAAGAGGAGCAAGAGGCTTTGACCTCTGAGCAAAAGGCTGAGATGAGCAGCGAACTTAAAAGCTTTCTTTCTGATGAATTGAGCGCAGTAAAAGAGCTGTTTCCATACTGTAAGGACTTTGAGCGTGATTTTCCATCGCTTGCATTTTCGATTGCTACGGGCATAGGGAAAACTAGGCTTATGGGTGCCTGCATTGCATACCTCTATCTTAAAAAGGGGATAAAGAATTTCTTTGTTCTTGCGCCTAACTTGACTCTTTACGAAAAGTTGGTAAACGATTTCACTCCTAACACTCCTAAGTACGTTTTTAATGGTATAGCTGAGTTTGTACACTGTGAGCCAAAGATTATCAATGCATCAAACTATGATGATGGTATTGATTTTTCTCATCAAAATGCTATTCGTATAAACATTTTCAATATTTCTAAGTTTAATTCTGACTCAAAAAGCAGCAAGCGAGGAACTCCGAAGATGAGACGACTATCTGAATATTTAGGTAGTTCATATTTTAATCATCTTGCTTCGCTTGATGATCTTGTGATACTTATGGACGAGGCTCACCGCTATCATGCTGATGCTTCAAAAAAGGCTATCAATGAATTGCGCCCTGTGTTGGGATTGGAGATGACCGCCACACCAACTGACGAGAAAGGTAAGGCATTCAAAAATATAATCTTTGAATATAACCTAGCGCAAGCCTTGACCGATGGCAAGTATGTAAAGATTCCCACTGTTGCTAAACGTAAGAATTTTCAGAAGAGTAACCTCTCTGATTCGGAGCTTGATGCACTCAAAATTGATGATGCTATAAATCTTCATGAGCAGACTAAAACTCACCTTGAACTATATGCTCTGAATAATAACAAACCTATCGTTAAGCCATTTATACTGGTAGTTTGCAAGAATATACAGCACGCTAAAGAGACTTTCGACTTGATAGAAAATGAGAATATGTTCGATGGCAAATATAGAGGTAAGGTGTTGCAGATTGATAGCTCTACAAAGAAAGATGAGGAGATTGATAAGCTATTTTTATCGCTAGAGAATTATGATAATCAGATTGAGATTGTGATTCACGTTAATATGCTAAAAGAGGGTTGGGATGTAACCAATCTATACACTATTGTTCCTCTTCGTGCTGCTGATGCTCCAATCCTAGTTGAACAATCAATAGGTAGAGGACTAAGGCTTCCGTATGGTGGTAGGCGAACAGGTGATAAAAATGTAGATAAGCTAACTGTGATTGCTCATGAAAATTTTGAAGCGGTTATTGCTAAAGCTGAAGATCCTAATTCTGTTCTTAGTAAGTTTTCGTTTATTGAACTTGATGATGCAGATTTTAAGTCAGAGCCAGGGCGAGTAGTTACGGCACAAACCGTTATTGATTTTCAAGAGAAGGAGGCAATCGCATCTGCAAAAACAGAGATTGAGCGCAAAAATGCACAAACTACATCTGATGCTAGACGTGCTGTGTGGAAAGTTATACCTCAAATGAACATTGCTGTTAAGAATAAAGAGGAACTTTCAAAACCTCAAAACAGAGAGACTATTCGTAGGCTTGCAATCTTGGAAATTAAGAAAAGCGCAATGGATAATTCGCCAATATTTGCAGCTGAGGAGACTGCAAAGCAGTGTGAAGAGTTAGATGAGGTGTTAGATATGGTATTGGAAAATTTTATCGATAATGTTATCCCTATACCTCGTATGACTGTTATGAATGAAGTTTATATAGCTGAATTTAAATGGTTTGACCTAAATACTAGCTTAGGATTTGATTTACCATCACTAAATACAGAGATTATTAGAATTAGTATTGGAGCTGGTGAGAAAGAGTATGAGGTTATACAGATAAAAACGGGTAGAAAATTCGCCTCTCCAAAAGATGAGATTGTAAGTGCACTAATTGATTTCGACGAGGTAGATTATGATGATAATACTGAACTATTATATCATCTAACCCAGCAGGCTCTTGCGGCTATTGCCTCAAATTTAGAGTATAAAGATGATTTAGCTAAGGTTGTAACCGATTTTAAACTTGGTATTGCTAGGAATATCTACGAACAAATGATGAACCACTTTACAATTACTTCCCAAGGCTATCAGAAACCTAATGTACTTCCTTATGTTGGTATGGTAGAGCAAAATCTAAGAGAGGTGGATGGGTATGGTTATACTGATTTTAGAGATGTTATACCTGCGGGCATGGTTCGCAAATTTATATATACAGGCTTTATGAAGTCGTACTATACTCAATATAAATTTGATAGTAAGACTGAACAAGATTTTGCTATTGCCTTGGAAACAGATCCAACGGTGTTGCATTGGCTTCGCCCAGCTGCTACACAGTTTAATATATATTGGTCAAATGGCGCAAGGAAATATGAGCCCGATTTTGTTGTTGAAACTTCAGACTGCATATATCTTCTTGAAACAAAAGCCGCTAAAGATATAACAACAGAAGAGGTTATTGCAAAGAAAATTGCAGCAGAGGAGTATTGCAAACACGCAACCGAATACACCACTGCAAATGGTGGAAAACCTTGGAAATATAGAGTAATATCTCATCTTAGCGTAGATAGAACACACTCTTTGGAGTATATATTGTCTAATAAGTAGTGTAAAACAATTATTGCCATATTCTTAAGTAGTGTAAAACAATTATTGCCATATTCTTAATAGCACTCTTGGAGCGATATTTTTCACTATTAAATCTCAATATAGAACCACTATATTTTCGATTCAATAGCAAAAAATCTCATCTCCAATAGCACTATTAAAAACACACCAATAATTATTTTACCCTACTTATTAAAAATACACCAATAATTATTTTACCCTACTTAGTTAACTGTAAACTGACTCTATATTTTTTTATTGTACGTTATAGAGGGTGACCCAACTAGTTGTTTTTGGCTTTTGGGTCACCCTCTTAAAAAACTATATTTAACACTTTTTAAAAAAAAGTGAATAAAAACACGCCTTCAGTGGCTCTTCGAGACGATGAGCGCACAATTTTTATTCAAAAATTGTGAGGAAAATCGCAAAAGGGGTTTTGCGATTTCCCTACAAAATCACAACAAAACCGCCACCACCAGCCATTTTGACTGTAAAAGGCTCATCGCCTATTGTTACCTCTGTTTTTTCAAAATCTTCACCATTATTGTCGGCATTAATTCCATCTTTATAAAGAGTAGCTACGCCACTTTTACCTGTTATAGCTTTTATATCAAGCGTAATATCACGTACATCCCAATTGTTTATACCACCAATATACCACCTATCGCCTTTACGTCGAGCAGTTACGATATATTCGCCCATCGTGCCTTTTACAACTCTGCTCTCATCCCAAACAGTTGGAATAGAGGCTATATACTCTGTACTTACAGGGTTTGCCTCATAGTTTGTAGGCGTGTCGCACAACATATTTAGTGGAGAGAAAAATACAACGTATTGCGCCAACTGACGAGTACGAGTACCTTGACTCATAGGCTTTGTAAAGCTAGGATAGTATTGATTTTCGATGCTGTCAGCTAGAGAATTGTAGGTTCTTACTGCATTTCGCATAGCTCCCTGAGTGTAGTCGATAGGACCTGCAATCATACGAATAAATGGCATAGTAACATCGTAAGTCACTTGGTCTACACTTTTCGGTTGCCATTTCATCTGCTCCAAACCAAACACACCCTCATAATTTACAATATTTGGATATGTTCGCTCTAGTCCTGTAGGCTTGTAAGTGCCATGAATATCAAGCATTAACTTATATTTAGCGGTCATCTGTGCCGAACGTTCATTAAATAGCACTAAATCTTGACAATCGCCATTCATAAAGTCGATTTTAAATCCTTTTACGCCCATCTGGCTATACACCTTACACACATTTTCCATATCTCTATCGAAAGCGTAGTAACCAGCCCAAAGAATAATCCCAACATTGCGCTCAGCACCATAATCAACAAGCTCTTGGATATCAATCTCTGGAACTACTTGCAACAGGTCGTAAACCTTATTTACCGACCAACCCTCATCTAAAATTACATATTCAATACCATACTCACTTGCAAAATCGATATAATATTTATAGGTTTCATTGTTGATTCCAGCCTTAAACCCTACACCCTCAAGATTCCAATTATTCCACCAATCCCAAGCAACTTTACCAGGTTTTACCCACGAAGTATCGCCAATAACATTTTCACTAGCAAGCTTATACACAACCTCCGTATTGGCAAGCTGGGCATCATTGTCCGAAACGACCATCACTCTCCACGGGAATGAACGAGCACCATCTACAGAGGCAATATAGCCGTGACGAGATTTTACGATAACTTGCAAGTTATTATAGCCTGCGTGCTCTTCAATTACATCTCTTACGGGTGCAAACAGACCTGAAAGCGTATTTTTATTAGGATTTGAGACAATATACATACCTGGATAATCTCTCAAATCGCTCTCTGTAATTGTAATACGTCTATTTTGCGGAGCATCTACCGTAAAAGGCATGAAAATTAGGCGATTTCGGTCTATTTCTGATAGAGGAAGTGTCGTGTAGGTGTTTTCAAACGATTGAAAAAATTGGTGTTCTATTGAGCCCTCAGAGGCAACATACGAAAAAGTTGAAGTTGCATCGTTTAGGAAGTTAAAATCGGCTTGTTCGTTTTTTATCTCATACTCTCCCTCTTTTTCTGAGATAAAACGATAGGCAACAGCATCATCAAAAGCTCTAAATTCTAGTTTCCAGCCATTAAAATCGAGGATTACACCATTATATTTATCTTCGATTTTATCGGAG
Source organism: Rikenellaceae bacterium (assembly GCA_044433365.1). Classification (GTDB taxonomy): domain Bacteria; phylum Bacteroidota; class Bacteroidia; order Bacteroidales; family Rikenellaceae; genus CAMQVM01. The sequence continues at coordinate 472 of JAWXTR010000135.1, read as the reverse complement.
CGATAGTGAGGGGTCTCAATAACAAAATCACCACTTACTTTTTTTACCGATTTTAGCGGTAAGCCGCCACCCCAAATTGTACCATCGGTAAGGGTCATCGACACTATCGACGGAGCCATTAGCTGTATGCCATCTTGCGATAGGGTGTAGCTAATCTGCTGACCAACCGAAATTTTAGCCTCAATTGCACCATCGGGCGAAAGAAGTGTAATCTTTTTTTCTGTAGCATTTGCTATCACTACAGAGCTAGCTATCATAAAGATAGCCAAAAACAGAGAATGTAGAATTTTTTTCATAATTTATATGTTTTATGTTTTTTATATGTTTTATGTTTTTTATATGTTTTGTGTTGTTATAAGTAGGGTAAAATAATTATTGGTGTATTTTTAATAGTGCTATTGGAGATGAGATTTTTTGCTATTGAATCGAAAATATAGTGGTTCTATATTGAGATTTAATAGTGAAAAATATC
>JAWXTR010000134.1:0-5684 GCA_044433365.1 Rikenellaceae bacterium | reverse complement strand
GGGATTAGTTGCCCTTTTAAAAGGATTGAAGTGTAGAATTAATCTTATACGTTTTCATAAAATACCCGATTCGCCGCTTGCCTCATCGCCTTACGATAGGATTGTGGAGTTTAGAGATAAGCTCACTGCGGCAGGGATTATCACCACTATCAGAGCATCAAGAGGCGAAGATATTTTTGCTGCTTGTGGAATGTTAAAGGGTGAGGGAAAATAAAGAGAGCAATTATTGCGTTATTAAAAATAAAGAATGGTGTAAAAATTTCGACCATTTTTTCTAAATAAGCATCTAAATTGTTATTTTGACACTATAATGGTAAAACTAAATAAACTAAAATAAAAAATGAAAAAATTATTATTTACATTAGCACTTCTGTTTTCGGTAGCAGTAGCTTCAGCACAGGTAACTTTTGATACAAGTTCAACACTAAAAGCATTAATGACAAAATCGGCTGAGGAGGAAAAACTGATTTTTGTGGATTGTTATGCAACATGGTGTGGACCATGTAAATATATGGATTCCAATGTTTTTTCAAATAAAAATGTCGGTGAATATATGAACAACAATTTTATAAATGCCAAATACGATATGGAAAGTGGCGAAGGCTTGATTGTTGCTCGCAGATATATGATTAAATCATACCCAACATTTTTAATCCTTAATAAAAAGGGAGAAGAGGTGGCTCGTTTGGTTGGTTCGTCTGGTGCAGATGAGTTTATCGACCGTGTTCAACAGGCTCTAAAAAAATAATTTGAATTTTAAATTCGAATATAAAGGGGGGTGACCCAAAAGCACTCATTTTAGACAAACAACCCTTGTCACAGAACTTGTGGTAAGGGTTATTTGTCTGTTTTAAGGGCACTTCTTAAAATCGAATAAAACCAATTATTTAGAACTCCCCTAAATCTAATCACAAAAGATATAATAATGAAAAAAATAGGTTTATTATTAACATTCCTACTCCTATCATTAGGAGTAATGGCACAAGTAGAGTTATCTGAAAAGCTAATTCCCACCGATACAACCTACACTACAGGTAAGCTCTCAAACGGTATGAGCTATTATATTCGTAAGAATGACCAACCAAAAGGTTTGGCTGATTTTTATATTGCTCGCAGCGTTGGAGCAATCGAAGAGGATGAGCACCAAATAGGTTTAGCCCATTTTCTTGAACACATGGCATTTAACGGAACCGAAAATCTTCCTGGCAAAGAGATGCTAAACTATCTGCAATCAATCGGAGCAGAATTTGGTCGTAATATTAACGCTTGGACAGGTCAAGAAGAGACGGTATATATGCTTAACGATATTCCAATCTCACGCCAACCAATTATCGACTCAGCCCTGCTAGTTCTCTATGATTGGTCGCAAAATATTTCACTTCTTCCAGAGGAGGTGGACAAAGAGAGGGGTGTGATTATCGAAGAGCTTCGCACTGGCAATAATGCAAACTTTAGAATCTCACTTCAAACATTTCCTTACCTATTTAACGGTACAAAATATAAAGATAGAAACGTTATAGGCAACGAAAAAGGGCTTCGTGAATTTACTCACGATGATATAGTATCGTTCTACAAGGAGTGGTACCGCCCCGAATATCAAGCTATAATCGTAGTGGGTGATTTTGATGTTAAAGCGATGGAAAAAGAGATTATTGAGATGTTCTCAAAAGTTCCATCACCAGAAAATGCTCGTAAAAAAGAGAAAATCGTAATTCCAGAATATACCGAAAACCAATTTAAAGCGTTTTCAGACCCTGAAATCACCTCAAGCTACATTCAATACATTGTCCCTGCAAACGAGGTGTTTTCGGAGGAAAACAGCTATTACAGTTCGCTTTTTGAGGACTATATGGCGACAATTATTATGATGGCAATGAACGAACGTCTTGCCGATATTGCTCGTGAAGAGAATCCTCCTTACACCTCTGCAAATGTATCTTATGGCACACTTGTAACCACCACCGAGGCTATGTTTGGCACAATTGGCGTAAAAGAGGGCGAAACAGCTAAGGGCTTAGAGGCGGTAGTAGCGCAAATCGAAAAAATGCGTAATTATGGCATTACAGAGGATGAATTTGAGCGCAATATTCTAAATCTTCGCACATCGCTTGAAGCTGCAATTAAGCGTCAAGACGACCGCAAATCAAGCGAATATGTAGATGGTGCTCTTCAAAACTTTACCTCTAACACACCAATTACATCGCCAGAGCAAGATTTAATGCTTTTTGATGAATTTGTAGCATATACTACCATTGATATGGTAAACGATTTTGTATCAGAGGTATATCCCGACAAAAAAGGTGCAATCCTAGCAGTAACCCCTGATAAAGAGGGGGCAAAACCTACCGAAGAGTCGTTAAAAGCGGCGTTTGAGACTGGAAAAAATGCTAATCTTCCTGCGCCTGAAAATAAAGTGGTTGCGCAGTCGCTAATAAATGGCGATATTGTTGCTGGTAAGATAGTTAGTGAGAAAAAAGATATTTTTGGAAATAGTGTACTTACTCTCTCTAATGGTGCGACAGTAGTTTTGCGTGAAAGCGACCTTAAAAAAGACCAAATACTATTTTCGGGTAGTGGTTTTGGTGGCACATCATACATTCCTACCGAAAATCTTGCTGCTGAAAAGCTAATGGGTGCGGTAGTAAACAAAAGTGGTCTTGGTGAGCTTTCACAATCGGATCTTCAAAAATTCTTAACAGGTAAACGTGGTTGGGCTTCGGTTTATAGCGATTCAAATCGCTCTGGAGTGTCAGGTACATCATCTTCGTCGATAAGCGATATAGAGACAATGCTACAGGCAACATATATGAGCTTTACAGCACCTCGTTTTGATAATACTGCTTTTGAAAATGTGGTTAAGCAGACCAAAAATAGCCTGCTTAACTACGATAAAAATCCTAGAAATATCTTCTTGGATAAGGTGTTGAAAGATGAATTTTATGGCGACAATCCTCGTGTAATCGACAATTTTGAATTGGAACAGGAGCTTGACAACATTACACTCGATGAGATTGAAAAAATATATCGTTCTACTTACCATGGCGTTGGTGGCTACACGTTCTTTATGGTTGGGGAGTTTGATGAAAATGAGGTTCGTCCATTAATCGAAAAATATATTGCTTCGATTCCTTCGGGCGAAAAACGTGAGCTTCGTGATGCAAAAATCGACTTTCTAAAAGGCGAAACAGTTAAGGATTTCAGATATAAAATGGAAAATCCACAAAGTTTGGTTTACATAGCTTATAGTGGTGAGGGTATCGATTATAATATTAAAAATGCTGTTGCAGTGGCTCTACTTGGCGAAATATTAGACCTTAGATATACCGAAATTATCCGTGAAGAGAAGGGTGCAACCTATGGTGTAAGTGTTCAAGGTTCGCTTAACTTCGAACCAAAAGATGTTTTCTCGCTTCGTGCCGCTTTCGACACAAATGGCGATGTTGCTAGCGAAATGGCTGATATTGTGGAGCAGCAAATTGAAATAATTGCCGATGGTACAATCCTCGACGACGATTTTAATAAAGTTATCTCAGCTCGTAAGAAAAATTACGATGTAGATATGAAAGAGAATAGCCGCTGGAAATCGTGGATTGAAAACTACTATACAACTGGCGAAAATTTCATTGAAGATTATATAAACGTTGTGGGTAGTATAACAAAAGAGGATGTTTCGAAAGTTGCAAAAACAATTCTTAAAAATGGTAATATGAAGCGACTTATTATGTATCCAGAGGGTGAGTAAGTAGGGTAAAATAATTATTGGTGTATTTTTAAAAGTGCTATTGGAGATGAGATTTTTTGCTATTGAATCGAAAATATAGTGGTTCTATATTGAGATTTAATAGTGAAAAATATCGCTCCAAGAGTGCTATTAAGAATATGGCAATAATTGTTTTACACTACTTAATAGATTGTTCAGTTGATAATATTATGGGGAGTTATAAAAACGTACAACTCCCCTTAATTTAAACCAATAATATGTTAAAAAGAGTAAAAATAGAGACCGAGCAAAGCATCTATTTCGATAGCTGTTTTGAGCTATACACATCGGCTTTTCCAAGAGAGGAACGTCGTTCAAAAGAGTATCATTTAGAGACTATGCGACGTGATAAATTTTCGTTTGACGCAGTTCTCGACGATGATAAATTTGTAGGAATTGTGGCGTGGTGGGATTTCGATCAAATACGCTATATCGAACATTTCGCAGTGTGTCCCACTCTACGTGGCGGAGGATATGGAGCAAAAATTCTAAAAATGTTTGGTTCTGAAAGCCAAAAAACAATCCTTTTAGAGGTAGAATACCCTGAAAACGACCAACTAAAAATGCGTCGAATAGAGTTCTATAAAAGGCAGGGTTTTGTCCTAAATCCACACCCCTATTCACATCCACCTTATGTTGGCGATAGCTTAGTAAATCTCCTTATAATGACCTCGCCATCTGAGATTACAGCCGAGACTATGGAGGCGTTTAAAACCAACTACTTTCCGCTTATTCACTTTCGTGAATCGGATAAAGAGTAGTTTGCTTTTAAGCAAAGCAGTAGAGACGTAGCCCTGCTACGTCTGTAAAAAACAACCTTTTATAATCAAATCTATCTCATTAAAACAGAACTAATTGATGTTACAGACGTAGCAGGGCTACGTCTCTACTGCTGAGTCACCATAATTAAGAATTAATATTTTTAAAAGGTCATTCGTAAAACACTATTAGATTGACATACAAATAGTTAATGGTTTTGCGAATGACTCTAAAAAAGTGAATAAAAATACGCCTTCATCGCTCTTCGAGACGATTTCCCAACATAAAAATCAAGAATTTAGAAGTTCCATTTAGAACTATCGTAAAGATATTATTAAATCATTGTCGTATAAATCTATTCCACTGAATTTCTTATCTTTTTTATAGGAAGGATAAAATTCTTCTAATGCATCCACGCTTAGTGTAAAAAACATCTGGCTTTCATCTGATGCAATTGGCGTATAAGTAGATAATTTTACCTCTTTATTCATTATTAAATCATCATATACACTAGTGTAGCTTTTAGATTTATTGGTATTAAGGTTGGCAATATTGATAAAAGATTGCTCTTTAATTCTATATTTCGAAAACATTTTTCCATTATATTCAAAATTGTTTATATGTGCATATATTGCTCCTCTGTCTTGGCAATATTTAACAAATTCTCCTAAATCGGAATGACTATTTAGCTCTTTGTCGCTAACAGATAGCAATCCTTTATCATACTCTAAGTAAACAGAAGCAGTGTCATTATTTACTTTATACGCTTTATCAAGAAAAGCTTCGTAGAATATTACAGATGATTCTTTATTGTAAAGATTATTCGACTGTGAAAACGAGAGATATTCTGCAATATTTTTATCAATTTTAAAATATTGAGATTCTACCACTTTTCTGTTTTTGTTATAGATATTTATCTTATACATATCAGAATCGCTATAAGAGTAGTCTTTATACAAAACAAATCTTTCACCTCGCGAGACAGACTAAAACTCGTAACCACCTAAAAACAAGTATATTACAATTTGAAAAATGTGCATAGGATACGATTTAGAAACAAGCAGATCGTAGCACCTCACACCGAACTTTATATCACTCAAAGAACGCATTCTTATATGCAAAGGTAATAATTTCTATTGTTATGTCAAATAAAATCTACGCACCA
>JAWXTR010000133.1:0-5881 GCA_044433365.1 Rikenellaceae bacterium | reverse complement strand
ATTTTGGGTGGAGTTGTAGTCTAATTCGCAAATTAAGCAAAAAGCTTAGAATCAGCCCTAGTGCACTACAACTTCACTTCAAAATTAATGATTTTTTTTATACTGCAAATCTACAGGAATTCGCCTCCAAAATTTGAGGAGTTTAACTTTAGGGAATCTTGTGAATAAATTCGAAACCTAATTCAATAACTATTCATCATCATCATCGTCGCCTACGACATCTTCTGCCCCTTTAATTTCGTCATCATAATAATCTTTGTCCTCGTCCACCGATGGATCATCTATTTTAACTGTAATTTTTACAAAATAGCTGATTTCTTCAGTTTCTAGGACAACTCCACACAAAAAGTCGCCATTTCCCTTATCTACTCGAATAAGACTCGATTCTGGACCGTTTGGATAACGTTTTTTAAAAAGCTCTTTCAACTCTGGTGAAAGACTTAAATAATTGACTACTACTCGTTTCTTTGCCATTTTATGATTAAATTTTTCTGTTTTTATTGCTGTTTCGCACTACAATTATAACCTAAAATTCACAAATCAAAAATTTTTTTTTTATTTTTTTTTTACTTATGCCAAAAAAAGTGGAAATTTCCGAAGAAAATGACTATTTTTGTATCAAATATAGACAAAAAAAATATGGATTTAGTAGCTAGGATAGATTTCTTACGTGAGAAGATTAACGAACTTAATTATCGTTATTATGTTTTAAACCAACCGACAATTAGCGACCAAGAATTTGACGCTTTGCTTAGAGAACTTCAAACACTTGAGGATGAAAATCCTCTTCTTTTTGACCCAAATTCACCAACTCAGCGTGTAGGTAGCGATATAGAACAGGGGTTTAAACAAGTGGCACATCGCCATCCTATGTTGTCATTATCAAACAGTTACAATAGTGATGAATTAAACGACTTTGAAACTAGAGCACTCAAAGAGATTAACAAAGAGGATATTGAATATGTGTGTGAGCTAAAATTTGATGGTAGCGCAATATCTTTAACCTACCAAAATGGTTCATTAGTCAGAGCGGTTACTCGTGGCGATGGATCGGTGGGCGATGATGTCACTGCAAATATCCGCACAATCAAAACTATACCTCTAAAACTTCATGGCGAGAGCTATCCCGATTTTTTTGAGGTAAGAGGCGAGGTGTTTATGCCACATAGCTCATTTGATGCACTAAACAGCGAACGTGAAGAGATTGGTCACGCTCCATTTGCAAATCCTCGTAATGCTGCGGCAGGCACTTTAAAGCTACAAAACTCCAAAGAGGTTGCTTCCCGTAATTTAGATTGTATTTTATACGCATTTTATGCCGATTATATCCCTTTTCAAAAACACACCGAGGCTCTAAATGCGATGAAAAGTTGGGGATTTAAAATCTCAGCAGATACTGCGACCTTTTCATCAATAAAAGAGGTGGTAAAACATATCGAAAAATGGGATAAAAAGCGCAAAACGCTCCCTTACGATACCGATGGCATGGTGATAAAGCTAAACAGCTTTATAGCCCAAAAAAAGTTAGGTTTTACCGCAAAAGCTCCAAAATGGGCTGTTGCCTACAAATTTAAGGCTGAAAGAGCACTCACAGAGCTGCTTTCGGTAGATTTTCAAGTTGGGCGCACAGGTGCTATCACCCCTGTAGCAAATTTGGAGCCTGTAAAGCTAGCTGGAACTGTCGTAAAACGTGCTTCGCTTCACAATGCAGAGCAAATTGCACTTTTAGATATTCGTATTGGAGATTTGGTATACGTTGAAAAAGGGGGTGAGATTATTCCTAAAATTACAGGTGTTGACCTATCGAAACGAACACTTTTTAGTGAACCTATAGAGTATATTAGCTCTTGTCCTGCTTGTGGTGCACCTCTTACTAAAGAGGAGAGCGAAGCTAAGCACTACTGCCGAAACTCACTCCACTGCCCTCCGCAAATTGTGGGGAAAATAGTGCACTTTATATCAAGAAAAGCGATGAATATCGACTCACTAGGCGAAGAGACTGTAGAGTTGCTTTTTAAAAACGGACTAGTTGAAAACATTGCTGATCTCTACATTTTAAAACACGAAGAGCTGATAATGCTCGATAGAATGGGTGAAAAATCGGCTTCAAATATTATATCTAGCATCGAAAAGAGCAAAACAGTGGCTTTTAGTAAGGTTCTATACGCTATAGGCATTAGATATGTAGGCGAGACTACTGCTAAAAAAATTGCAGCGCATTTTAAATCGCTCTCTGCGATAATGGATGCCACTTGTGAGAGGCTTTTAGAGGTAGAAGAGGTAGGGGTGATAATTGCCGAAAGCATTATCAACTTTTTTGCTGACAACGAAAATAGAGATATAGTTGAGCGATTAAGTTCGTATGGTGTGTCGATGAAAGAGGAGGAAAAAGAGCTGCTTTCTAGCTCTTTAGAGGGTAAAACGGTGGTAGTTTCAGGTAGCTTTAGCCTTTTTTCTCGTGACCAGATTAAAGAGCTTATCGAAAAACATGGAGGTAAAAATTCTAGTTCTATATCATCAAAAACGTCGTTTATTGTAGCTGGTGATAAGATGGGACCAGCGAAGCTACAAAAAGCAGAGAAATTAGGGATTCCGATTCTTAATGAGGAAGATTTAGTGGCGATGTTGGAGTCGTAAATGAGTATAAAATTTTAGGGAACTTCTAAAATCGGAATTTTGATAGATTTTAGAACCCTCCTTTATTTTAAAGATATGGCAGTTACAAATATAAATAGTGGCGGGAGGACAATCAAAGATTGTATATATAAAGTGGGCGATATTGTGATTAATTACGAAGTTCACTACTCTATCAGAAAAACTATATCGATGCAGGTACGAGGTAAAGATATGATGGTAATTGTAAAGTTACCGATTGGATATAGTCCCTCTTATGCCGAGAAATTTGTATCAGAAAAGGTGAATTGGATTCAAAAATCTATAGATAAACTCTCTTCTGCTCAAGAAAAAATACCAGTGAGAAGCTACATTGACGGCTCTTCACATCTACTACTTGGCAAAACTTACACCTTAAAATTTGTTAAAGGCTCGCAAAGCCGAGTGGAGTGTGATGATAATTTTATATATGTCACAACAGTTGCTCCAGAGTATATGGAGCCGATATTGAGAGTTTGGTATGAAAATAAGGCTAACGAACTGATAACTCCCATATTTACCGATATTACTTTTGCTTTCTCTGAGAGACACAATGTAATGCCAAAATCTTTAGAATATAAATATGTTAAAAGTTTTTGGGGATTGTGCACCTCAAAAGGAGCAATTAGATTAAATATAGATTTGGTGCGTGCGCCTTTGGAGTGTATCGAATATATTATTATGCACGAGCTTTGCCATCTTTTGCATCACGACCACTCTCCACGTTTCTACAACACTCTTACTATGGAAATGCCCGATTGGGAGAGACGTAAAAAATTGCTTAACGATACAATCTCAACTCGTCGATAATACAAGGGGAGTTCTAAAACTGAATTTTTATATTTTATAAGGGTAGTTCTAAATTTTGGATTTTGAAAGATTTTGAGAGATTTTAGAAGTTCCCTAAATACTTAACCTAAATAAATTATGATTACATTTTTAATCTGTCTTGCGCTACTTATTGTAGCCTATTTTACCTATGGTAAACTAATGGAAAAAGCGATAGGAATAGATCCTTCTGCCCCTGTTCCATCAAAAACTTTAGCCGATGGTTTGGACTATGTTCCAATGCCAATTTGGAAAACATTTTTAATCCAATTTCTGAATATTGCAGGTCTTGGACCAATTTTTGGTGCTATTTTAGGTGCTGCTTACGGTCCTGTTGCATTTATTTGGATTACCGTTGGAGGTATTTTTCTTGGTGCTGTTCAAGATTTTGCTGCTGGAGTTATATCGCTTCGTAATGATGGTATAAACTTCCCTGATGTGGTTGGAAAATATCTTGGAATAAGTGTAAAACACACTATGCGTATCTTTACATTGATACTTATGATACTTGTAGGTACAGTGTTTATGTCGGGACCTGCCGATGTGCTTTCGGGTTATACTGGTTTAGATAAAACAGTATGGCTTATAATAATTTTTGCATATTACATGCTTGCTACACTACTACCTATCGACAAAATTATTGGCAAAATATACCCTATCTTTGGTATTGTTCTGTTTTTAATGGCGATTCTTATGTTGTATGTAATATTTAGCCATGGTCACTATGCAAATATTCCTGAGCTATCGTTTGAAAACTATCGACCTGACAAAGAGAGCTTCCCTATTATCCCTACTCTACTCATTACAATTGCTTGTGGTGCAATCTCTGGTTTCCACACCACTCAATCACCTCTTATGGCTCGTTGTATGAACAGCGAAAAAGAGTGTAAACCTGTATTTTATGGTGCTATGATTAGCGAGAGTATCGTGGCTCTTATCTGGGCGGCTATTGCTATGTCGTTCTTTGGTGGTGTAGATGGATTAAACGAGGTAATTGTGGAGACAAAAGGTAGTGCAGCCGCAATTATTGATAAAATAACTTCAACATCTCTTGGCACATTTGGCATTATGTTGGTTATTTTAGGTGTTGTTTTTGCCCCTATCTCTACTGGTGATACCGCCCTTCGTATGGCTCGATTAATCGGAGCAGACTATATCAAAACTGACCAAAAAAAGGTTATGAATCGTGTAATCCTCTCTATTCCTATTTTTATTGTTGCCTTTGCTCTTACACAAATTAATTTTGATATTATTTGGCGTTATTTCGCTTGGTTTAACCAAGTTTTAGCAGCCTTTGCACTTTGGGCTATCTGCACATATATGCGTCAATCAAAATATCTAATGTTATTCTTGATTCCAGCAGTTATTATGACCTTTGTAGTTACACTATTTATCCTTATCTCAAATCAAGGATTTGAACTTAACTACAATATATCTCTCGCAATTGCTTTAGCTGTAGATATTACAATTACAGCCTTATTTTTTAAAAAGGCTTAATTAGAGATTAGGGGTTAGAGATTAGGGGTTAGAGATTAGGGGTTAGAGGTTAGAGGGTAGAGGTTAGGGGTAGAGGTTAAAGAATAGATACGTTATTGTTTTATATTTCTATAGTCTCTAATCCCTAGGATCATTGGCAAAACTATTATCAAGTTAATATACAAATATTTAGCTGTCTGCAAAACCTCTAAATTACCTCCATTTTTGCACTTTTGTGCAAAAATGGAGGTAATAAAAAAAACTTTATTTAACACTTTTTAAAAAAAGTGAACAAAAACATGCCTTCATCGCTCTTCAAAGACCACTGAGCACACAATTTTCAAAGAAAATTGTGATACGAATCCGTAAAAATGGTTTTGGAATAAGCCATAAAATGGAGCCACAAATTTTAATTCATAACAACAGATTTTGAAAATGAACCCTTATTTGCAATGCTTACAAATGTTGGGTTCAACGTCTGTAATCAAACACAGGTAAACACCCCCGAATTGTTTTCAACCCCCTTTTTTTAAACATAACACCGCATAGGTAGAGACGTAGCCCTGCTACGTCTGAAAACAACACCCCGAATTGTTTTAAACCTTTTTTTTAAAAACATAACGTTTTTCTTTTACCGAATTGAAAAATTGCGGCTCTTTCTCAAAAAATGTTGTAAAATTTCCAACAAGTTTATATTTTTGCAGATATTTAGAGATTAAAAAAGGTTTTTATGAGGGATATTTCCAGTTTATTTAGTTTAGTTTTACCAGCAGGTTTGTTGGATTATTTTACGATTACAGATTGTCAAGAACAGTCAGATAGAATAGATTTATATTTAGAAGAAATCGAATCAGATTGCTATGACATAAATGGCAATAAATTGTTGGCTCATGGCTTTACAGAGGGTAAAACTATTCAAGATTTT
>JAWXTR010000132.1:0-6123 GCA_044433365.1 Rikenellaceae bacterium | reverse complement strand
CGTTAAAAAATTCAGCTAGTGTTTGCTCAAAACTATCTTTGCTTAACTCCTCTTTTATTGCAGATAATAACATCTTGTCACCTTTAGTCAGAAGCATCGACTCAATATCGGAGAAGATAAACTCTATACACTTTTCTTGATTCATAATATCATAGATTAAATTTACGCAAATATAGCTGATTTTATCTGCAATTATTCAACAAGGATTATTATTTTGTATTTATTCCGTATAAATCACTATCTTTGCATTATGGGAAAGGATATAACTAAAATAGATAATACACAGTATAATACACTGATAGAACAAATTGGAACTCTACTTATCGAGGGACGTAGAGAGGCTAATCGTTCCGTTAATAATATTATGGTCCAAACATATTGGGGCATTGGACGTTATATTGTGGAGTTTGAGCAGGGCGGAGAGGTTCGTGCTGAGTATGGAAAAGCGTTATTAGTGCAACTCTCAAAAGATTTAAGTTTGCGTTACGGAGATGGATTTAGCCGTAGTAACCTGCAATCTATGAGAAAGCTGTATAATGCTTATCCAATTTGCCAAACACTGTCTGGCAAATTGAGTTGGAGTCACTATTTGGAGATTATAAACTTGAACGATCCTCTCGAAATGAGTTTCTATGTAGCTCAATGTGAGCGAGAAGATTGGAGTGTAAGAGAGTTGAAGAGACAAAAGAAAAGCCTACTTTTTCACCGCTTGGCTCTGAGCAAAGATAAAGAGGGTGTATTGGAATTATCTCGAAATGGATTGGAAATACAACGAGCTGAGGATATTATCAAAGATCCTTACGTGCTTGAATTTATCAACTTGCCACAGAAAGAGAGATATTTAGAGGGTGATATTGAGAACCAAATCATTGAAAACTTACAGAGCTTTCTACTTGAAATTGGCAAGGGCTTCGCCTATATTGGGCGACAATATAAGATTACGATTGGTGGTAGACATTTCTATCCAGACTTAGTCTTTTACCACGCAATACTTAAATGCTACGTTATTATCGACCTAAAGAGAGGTGAAATTGACCACACTGCTATTGGGCAGATGAATCTATATCTTAACTACTTCCGCCGTGAGGTTATGAGCGAGGGTGATAATGAGCCAATAGGCATCGTGCTTGGTGCAGACAAACACGATGTAATTATTGAGTATGCTTTGGAGAATATCACCAACCAACTATTTGTGAGTAAATATCAACTCTATCTACCCGATAAGGAACTTCTACAACGTGAGGTGCGTAAGATTTTGGAGCAAGGGGAGTAGTAAATCTAATTGTACTTAAAATCGGTATAATATAAAATGGTCGCCAATTTTTGAGCGACCATTTTATATTAACATCTATCCTACCCTCCGCTCCGCAATCTCAATATATTCGGGATTTAGCTCAAAGCCGATGTAGTTGCGCCCTGTGCGTTTGGCGACGATGGCTGTTGTGCCACTGCCCATAAAGGGGTCGAGTACTGTTCCGCCCTCTGGTGAACCTGCTAGGATGGGGGTTTCGATTAGCTTGGTGGGGAACATTGCGAAATGTCCTTCACTGCTTCCTTCAAAAGGGATTTTCCATACGGTGCGCATATTGCGACCTTTGGGATTATGGCGCATCATTTTGTCGCAGGGTGCTCCGCTTATCTCTTTGTAGACTCCGTTTTTACCGTTGCTGGTCATTGGGTAGTTGTAACGCTTGATGGTGGACTCTGCATAAGGTTCAAATTGTTGATTGAAAGCGTATCTACGGCTTTTAGTAAAGAAAAATAGCTTCTCAAAGTTGTTACAGAACCTGTCCTTAGCTCCAGAGGGCAAACAACTTGGCTTATGCCAAATAATCTCGTTACGAAGATACCAACCGCTTTTTATCATCTCATCGGCAAAGTAGTTTGGGATATTGCAAAGGCTCTTGTTCTTGTAGCTATCGGCAAGGTTCACCCATAGTGTGCCACTTGGTTTGAGTACCCTCTTGCACTCATTGAATATCTCTATAAGGTGAGCAACAAAAAGTTCTCTTGTTGGCTCTTGCCCTAATTGACCACTCCAGCCATCGCCCCACCCAACATCTACAATGCCGTAATCTCGCATTTGATAGTAGGGCGGAGAGGTAACGATGCAGTCAATCGAGTTGTCAGGTAGCATACGTAACCCCGACAACGCATCCATATTATATATCTTATTCAACTCCATCATAATCACTATTATTTGTCCATTCAAATGTATATTTCTGCTTCTGTCCAAAATTATCTTCAATATAGATGTCGATGGATTGTTGCTCATCACAGTGTGAAGTGTAATAAAGCCTAAACTGCTCATTATTTAATGGATAGCTATCGTTAGGCAGAAATATTGTGCCATCATCCATACGTAACTCACCTTTGCCATCAGTTTGAAAATAGCGAATAGTAAATGTAGCATCTTTATAATTACCATCTCGTTTTAAGTTGCAACGTATCTCAGCAGTTTCTCCTTTAAATAATTCATCTTTCAAAGGCATTGTTTCAAGCGAAAAATCATAGGCTTGTTGCACCTCTATTTTATCGTCACAAGAGACTACAAGAGTAGCTCCAGCAGATAGGCACAGAGTAAATAATATCGGTTTTAATATTCTCATAATTTAATTGTTTATTATTGTTGTCCGATAAAAATTTTTAAATTTAATGTAATATACAGACATACTGCTATTTACACAATTTTTAAAATTAGGGGCTTGAAAGAATAAAAACGTTAAAATCTCCAAGAAAAAGTTCTTTATGTAGTTCAATTTTCGCTTATCGTGGCACTGAAGAGTACTTTTAGTACTTGATGTGACAGGATAAGTGAAAAGTGAGCTGCAGAAAGAGCTTCCTCTAAAGTTTAGCGGACGCTAATAATTATTTATATTTTTAACGAATAACCTCAAACTCCAAATCATCATTAATCTGAGGGATAGAATCCCATTGTGGGTGTTCTAGTTCGATGTCTATTTGGGGACGTTTTATGTGCTTATCGTAGATATCTTCGTGTAGTTTTGTGCAGCTAGATAGAGCTACGATACTAAGGCTAAATATTAACAATCTTTTCATTATTTTTCGCTATTTAAAAGGTTTGATATTTCGGGATCGAGCTTTCCTCTAAATTCCATACGGGAATTTAAGTTGCAGGACTCTAAAAACCATTTTCGCCCCTCTTCGATATATCCTAATCGTGAGCAGAGAATCGCACGTAGATAGTAGGTCATATCGTTCTGAGTCAGACTACTAAGTATATCATAAGCAGCTTTATCATAGCCTAATGACATCATCGTAAGTGCACAGTTATGGTCTTTATAGTCGTTAAGTATCGTAAATGCTTCTCGGTATTTGCGCTGCTCAAGAAGTTGCACCCCTCTATGATACATCGTATCTACTTCGGTGGTATGAATAGTATCTTTTAGCATCCCAACCTTACGTAAATCATATTTAAAACTCACTGAGCGAAGCTGAGGGTAAATTTCCTCTTTTATATAAGCATACTCTTTAGGGAATTTCACCCTAATAGCATACTCTCTACTATCGGGATTAGGATTATCTGCTATAATCTTTAGAATATTATCTCTGTTTCTAAGTTTAGAACTAGAGATAAGATTTTCTAACCCTTTCCAATCTTCAGCTACCCATCTTGCAGTGATTAAGGTATCTACATCACTACCAAACCGTTTAGTTAACCTATCTTTCAGAGATAATGCTCGTCCTTTTGCCAACCTTTCGTTTAGTGAGTAACTACCCTCTGGTGAGGCCGAGGCAGTAAGAACGATGGAGTCTACATGATATTCATATTGATTAATAAGTTGATCCATTAAACTCTCAATTCTCTCTAGTTGAGCATAGTTATCACCAAGAGTATCAATCACCTCATTATTTGCCAAATTAAACGAAAGATAGTTTTTATCATTAACCACCGCATATTTCTCTACAACTTTAGTTATATAGCGAGTAGTATGGTCAACGAAGTTTAACATCGAAGAGATGCTATACTCTAATGTATCGCTAGGGGGAAGTTTATAGTAACTACCATCTAGGGCATTAACTCTACCTTGAAGTGTAATAAGCAGTTTTTTACCCTCACCTTTTGTCGACACCTCTTGTGTGTAGTAGTAGGAAAGTGAACTTCTATTTTCGACAATTGAATCTAGCCTTACACCTTTAGGGTATGGATATTTCACAAACCTCTCGAACGCTCTCTGCTGCTCCATTGCATTGGGTTTGAACATTTAGGGAATTTCGAACTCCTGGCTTTCGGAGCTTTTTCTTTTTAAGGTTTTAGAATTGGATTTTGCAAATATGGGCTGTAGTGGCTCCTATCGTCTTTATTGAAGCTGTAATCTTAACTTTATAGGGTAATTCACAAAACTTCTATTTAAGTTAGTTTGCATTTAGTTACATACCTAAAAAACATCCGAATTACCTCCATTTTTGCACTTTTGTGCAAAAATGGAGGTAATAAACCATATTAACACTTTTTAAAAAAGTGAACAAAAACACGCCATCAATGGCTCTTCGAGACCACTGAGCGCACAATTTTTGAAAAAAAATTGTGAGGCAAATCCGTAAAAATGGTTTTGCAAATCCGCCTTTATATTAAAGAGTCGATAACAAAATTACCATCTATTTTTTTAACAACCAACTCTATTATTATATTTTTACATCCGTTATTATAGCTAACACTATAATTATCACCATTTAAATGGTCTATTTTTAGGCTCTTATACCACATTGCATCAAAATCGAAATCGTCGATTAACAAATCAAATCCATCCATACAATCAAACAGATACTCATCTTCACTCTTTTTAAATTGCGCTAAAGCATTTGGCGTTAAAAACCTAGAGCGTAATGATTTAAGATTAGGATATAGCTCTAAACTCATATTACAATAGTATGATAGGTATAGTTTATAAAAACTTTTAAGAAACTGCAATCCCGATTCATTGCTAATATCGCTAATTTCACCGATAGATGGAAATTCAAGTAGCTTATCGCCATATTTCACACCATTACAAGAGTGAGGAATATAGCTAATTTGCAATTTTTCATCCTTTAAATATGCTTTTAACGGAATTTGAGTAATCTGAGAGCTTTTGCTGCTATTCCAATAATATGAGACCATATACCAATCATCTTCTAAGTGCTCTGCTTTAACAGTTTTAAGCATATTGTCATTTGTATCCTGTGCTCTAACTATTTCATTAGCACCAGTACTACTAATATCTCTATATATTTTTTCAAGTGCATTAGGTGTAATATTTTCAGCCAGTAGCTGCTTCTCCTTTCTGTAATCTTCACCTAAAACAGAGATGTATTGTTTATAAAAAGTAGTTATCTGCTCCGCTGTGTCGGTGTATTTGCTTGAACAAGAAGAGTTAATACCTAGTAAAATAATTAGGATGGTAAATATTTTTTTCATAGTCGTTATTGTTTAATTGGTTCTCCATATAGTGAAATTAGGATTACCTCTATATGCACTACCTCCATACATATCATTTTGGATAAAATCAGATACCCACTTTAATCCGTCGTACATTGCTATATGACCATGTTTGTGTTTATCTTGTGCTTGATGTACTACTATATCTCCCATTTGAGGAATATAAAGATTAGAATCTACTTTCCTGAATCCAATAGTAGGTAAAAAAGAATCATAATCTTTTGCTGATTCTGGATGACCTAAAGTAGATAATCCTCCTGCTTCAATAGCTAATCTAACTGCTTTGGCGCAATTACCACATTTATCCGCTATATAATATGGTTCAGCATTGTTTTTTAAATATTTAATTGCATTTTGTATATTATATCTATTATTTCTTTGTTTATTATTTTCTGTAACTTTATTTGCATCTATTTTATTATCTTCGTTATTTATAAAACTATTATACAATGAATCATTAGAAATAAAACCTATTTTATTCCATGGTTTTGCTCCGTATTTAATGTTATTCCCTTCTGTAATAGTCGGAGATGGTACATTGCAATTAGTTAATGTTGTTTGCTGACCAAAGTTATCTATAACATCCTGTTCGACACTTCTAAAAGAATCAGTTACACTCGCAAATATATCATTATTTTTATTATTACCCAAATCTATTGATGATTTTATTTCAAGTCCACTAA
>JAWXTR010000131.1:0-6530 GCA_044433365.1 Rikenellaceae bacterium | reverse complement strand
AAAGTTTAAATTACTTCTATAATAATACACAGCAGTAGAGACGTAGCCCTGCTACGTCTAAAAAACAACTCTGATTTGGTTTTAAAAACCTTTAAAAAAACGATACCTATTTTGTTACAGACGTAGCAGGGCTACGTCTCTACAGTCGAGTTACCAAAAGTTTAAATTATTTCTATAATAATACACAGCAGTAGAGACGTAAATTTTAATTCATAACAACAGACTTTTAATTAGCCCGAATTTGCAAAAAAAAATAGTAGAAATTTTCAATACGAAAATTTCTACTATTTTTTTTAGACTCAAACGAGAATTATCTACGTTGTCTCTCTTTGATTCTAGCCTTTTTACCTTTAAGCTCACGGTAATAGAAGATTCTAGCTCTTCTTACAACACCAAACTTGTTAACTTCGATAGATTCGATAGTTGGACAGTGAAGTGGGAAGATACGCTCTACACCGATGTTGTCAGAGATTTTACGTACAGTAAAAGTTTGTGTTAAACCGCTACCACGACGTTGAACAACTACGCCTCTAAATTTTTGAAGACGCTCTTTGTTACCCTCTTTAATTTTGATTGTTACAGTAATTGTGTCACCGCTGTTAAATTCAGGATGCTCTCTTTTTACTGTCATTAGCTCAGTGGCTAGTCTGATAATGTTATCCATTTCTTTATGTAAAAATGTTGGTTATTAGTATGGAATATTACGGGCATTATGCTCTTCATAAGAGATTCCTATACTTTTCGGCTGCAAAGGTACGCTTTTTAATCTGAAAAAACAATACTTATATTGCTAATATTTACAAATAATCTGAAATTATCTACTTTTCTTCGTTATCTAGCAGATAACCAAGTCGTTTTCCTGTTTTGATTTGAGAGTTTTCCATACGGGTAGACATCTGCTCTACAGCCACTCTCTGGAACTTATCGTAAGGAGGAACAAGTAGGTCGAACTCTATTGAATGCTCTATTGCTGCCACAATTATTTCGGTTAGAGCCTCTCTATCAACTACATTTTTGCCAAAATTTTCATTAGAGTATTTAGTTTGCTCACCACACTCCAAAAATATATGATTTTCGTGGTTTATAAATATTCTTCCAATAAGATACCCCTCGTCGGTTAAGCGATTATACTTAAAAGAGTCAGCTAAAAAGTTGTAGATATTGATTACTCCACAATAGCTATTATTTTGATTCTCTTTGATATACTCATTTTGAAAAATTGGGTGTCCTGCATCAAACTGAAACACGTTTGTGTGCATTGTAAAGATAAGCATATCGGTTGAAACTTGAATTTGAGCTTCAAATTTACCTCTATCTCTATACTCCACCTTTGTAAGGCGTGAGTTTGTTAGTGAGTCGTTAATCTCACCGCTCATTTCATGAAGAATCTCTTTTACATCTTCAAATAGATTGCACGTATTTGTGTAAACTTGCTGTTTTAGACGTGCTTTTGTCTCTAATAGGTTTATAATTTTTGCGTTCTTATTACTACTACCGTCGTCCATAAAAATTTAAAATATGAATATTTTAAGGGGAGTTTTAGCTCCCCTATTGTTTAATTATCTTAATAACATTTTTTGCCCTGGCTTAATTGTGTAACTTGTTGAATAAAGATTCATTTTAGCCAGTTTTGAGATTTTTATACCATACTTTTGTGAAACATAGTGAAGAGTTTCGCCTTTTGATACTGTATGGAATGTATATCCGTTAGATGCTTTGCTCTTTTTCGATGAAACGTAGATAATTGAACCTTCCGAAATTTCAGATGGCACTGTATCTAGCTCGTTATATTTAAGTAGAGCCTTTGGCGATTTGCCAGTAAGGCTTGCAAGTACTTGAATATTATCACCTTTGCGAGCAATTACGAATTTCACCCCATTATTCATATATGTAGGTATAGATTTGCTTGTAGTTTGCATATAGTCAGCCGCTACAACCTTAACTCCGTAGTAGATAGATGGATCTCTCTCCTCTTTAACTGTAGGTTTAACCTCTGCAACGACCTCTTCTTTCACTACAGGCTTGCTAAACGACATAGCCTCTTCATCCAATTTGTAAAGCTTATTTGTTTCGATAATACGAATAAGATTATCGGCATATGTAGGACTAGTGGCGTAGCCAGCAGTTTTTAATCCTCTTGCCCAAGCAACATAGTCCATAATATCTAGGTCGAAAAGAGCAACGTAATATTTGCGCTCAGCAAGGAATTTACCATGGTCTACATAAGAGTCGTAAGCAGAGTCGTATTTTCTAAAACACTCATCTTTAGCATCGTCGTCGTGAAGAATTTTGTCGCCAGTCCACTCAGGTTTACACTTAATACCGAAGTGGTTGTTTGCCTCAGTAGCTAGACGGCTGTTTCCTGAAGCCGACTCCAAAATACCTTGCGCCATTGTGATACTAGCTGGCACTCTATATTCTCGCATACCTGCGATAGCTAGGTCTTTAAATACAGAGATATATTGCTCTGTTGTCATTTTTTGCTGTGCACTTGCTTGTAGAGATAAAAAAGCGGTGCAGATTGTTGCAACAATTTTTGTTTTCATAGCCTATGTTTTATTTTTATTTATCGTAAGAAGAATTAGTAAAGGGGAGTTCTAAATTATGTATTTTGAGAGATTTTTTGTTTTAAGGCTTTAGATTTGGATTTTGCAAATATAGGCTGTAGTGGCTCCTACCGCCTTTATCTGCAAAATCCAAAGATGAAGTCTTAAAACAGAAAAGCTCCGAAATTCAGATTTTAGAAGTTCCATTTATAAAGCCAAATTTTAAAAAAGACGAAAAAAGGCTGATTCAAAATAAATTGAACAGCCTTTTCTTATCGATAATATCTAAGAACAGTTCTTATAATTATTGATTTTTCTTATCGTAGTGCTTTTTGTAGCGGCTCATAAACTTATCAACACGTCCAGCAGTATCAACAAGCTTCATCTTACCTGTGTAGAAAGGGTGAGATGTAGAAGAGATCTCTACTTTATAGACTGGATAGGTTTCGCCATTCACTTCGATAGTTTCTTTTGACTGAACAGCGGACCTGCACAAAAACACCTCCTCGTTAGACATATCTTTGAATGCCACGATGCGATAGTTTTCTGGGTGGATACCTTTTTTCATTTGTGCTTATATTTTAATTATACAATATGGGCGCAAAGATAGTGATTTTTTTTAAATATATTCACTTTTTACAATTTTTTTTACTATCACCCCCTCAATATTTTTACTTTTTATCGTATGACCTTTAGCAAATTGAGGTGCTTTTACTCCATCGCCAGCTGTGCCGTATTTAAGCTCTTGGAGTGATAGAGGTGAGACGAAAATTATAGCCTCATCGTATAAATCGCTATTAATAAACATATTAAGTAGGGTGGTGCCCCCCTCTACAATTAGCGATTGTATCTCTAATTCATGTAGTTTTGCTAGAATTTGCTCTAAAAAATCGGGCGATTCAAAATCTATTTTAATGTAGTTATTTTTATCCATTTTTGAGTTAAAAACCAAAGTTTTTGCCTCAGCGTTAAAAATATTGTACTCTTTTTCGAGTTTTAGCTCTCTATCAATAACCACTCTTACTGGATTTTCTCCGCTCCAATCACGAATAGTTAGCGAAGGGTTGTCTCTTCTAACAGTGTTCGAACCGACCATTATAGCCCCCTCCTCTTTTCGCATTTTATGCACCATCTCTTTGCATGCAGTGCCTGTCAACCAGCTCATTGGGCTATCACACGAGCGGTCGTTGTCGATATATCCGTCGCAAGTTTGTGCCCATTTCAATATTATATAGGGGCGTTTTTTGCTATGATATGTAAAAAATCGTCGATTTAGGTGTGTTGACTCCTTTTCCATGACTCCTACTTCTACCTCTATTCCAGCCTCTTTCAAAATTTTTACCCCTTGTCCATTTACCTTTGCAAAAGGGTCGATTGAGCCAATTACAACTCTTGGAATTTCGTTTGCAATGATTTTCTCGGTGCAAGGTGGCGTTTTGCCATAGTGTGAGCAGGGTTCGAGTGTTACGTAAATGGTCGAATTTTTAAGTCGCTCTCTCTGCTTTACGCTATTTATGGCATTTACTTCAGCGTGTGGCTCGCCGCATTTTCGATGGTATCCCTCGCCTATAATTTCACCATTTTCAACCACTACAGCCCCTACCATAGGGTTTGGAGCGGTGTGTCCCTCGGCTAGGTGAGCAAGCTGCAAGGCACGAGTCATATATTTTATATCCTCTTCAATATTTTTATCTCTATTCATTCAATTTTCTATTTTAAATCACAAATTTAATCAATATTTTTTATCTTTGTAGCAATGCAATCAATATTACATAGAAAAATGACAATTATAGAGCTAAAAAGATATTGCAACTTCTACCTATCAAATAGTTTTGATATTGGTGAGCTTCAAGCCATCGTAAATCGTCTATTAGATGATGTTTATGGCATCACTATGCGAGATGTTATACTTATGCCCGATAAAGAAATAGAGGTTGATACTGCATTTTTGGACGAACTTCTTATAAAGGTTTGTGATAGCGTACCTATTCAGTATGTAGTGCAAAATGAGCAGTTTTTAGGTCGAGATTTTTATGTAGATAGCTCTGTACTTATCCCACGTCCTGAGACTGAGGAGCTTGTAGAGTTGATAATTAAAGAGAATATCGACTCAAAAGAGCTTAATATTATAGATATAGGGTGCGGAAGTGGTGCTATATCAATTTCGTTAGCCGCTGAATTAAAAGATAGCAAAGTTATAGCTGTAGATATTTCAAAAGCTGCGTTAAATGTTGCGCAAAACAATGCTACGAAGCATAAAACCGAGAATATCTCGTTTGTAGAGCAAAATATTTTAACTTCCGATAATTTAAATTTTGTAAATTCTGAAAATATTGAAAAATATGATATAATAGTGAGCAATCCGCCCTATGTTACTGATTCTGAAAAGAGCTTAATGGCATCAAATGTAGTGGATTACGAGCCTCATACAGCTCTTTTTGTTCCTGATAGCGACCCACTGTTATTTTATCGAAAAATTACCCAATTAGCCTCAAAATCGTTAAAAAACGGTGGACGACTCTATTTTGAGATTAACGAGCAGTTTGGCAAAGAGTGCCAAGATTTGCTTTTAGAGTATGGTTTTAATGATGTTGAAATTATCGTCGATTTTCGTGATAGGGTGCGATTTGTAAAAGGAGTTTTTTTAATTCATAATTCATAAGGCGTAGTGCATAATTATGAATTGTGAATTATAAATTATAAATTATGAATTATGAATTATGAATTAAAAAAGCGTGTAGTTACTGCTGAAAAGGCGTTAGAGAAGCTCCAACTTTTGTGTTCGAGAGCCGAGAAGTGTAGTGGCGATGCTATTACGCTGCTTCGTCGTTGGGAGGTGGATAGTGATAAGATTGATGGTATAATCGAGTCGTTAAAAAAAGATAGATATATAGACGATAGTCGTTATGCTGCTGCTTATGTGCGTGATAAGATGAACTATAGCGGTTGGGGAGAGCGAAAAATCGAGCAATCTTTAAGAATGAAAGGGGTTGAAAAAGCGATTATTAGTGAGGCAATCCACTCAACAATCTCAAAAGATAGTATGCGTCAAAAATTAAATACGCTTCTTAACAAAAAGCTTAAAGAGATAGAGAAAAAAGAGACCGACAAATTTAAAGCTCGTGCAAAACTCTTTAACTTCGCCGCCTCTCGTGGTTTCGACTTCGACGATATCAAATCACAGATAGATAGGTTAGAGAGTATAGAGGATTAGATTACACCCTTGTTTTATACTCTAACCAATACGCACTCTTCTTCTCTTTAGGGGCGGATATGATGGAATCTACCATTATATTTAGATTTTTTTCTCTATTTTAAGCTATTTTTTCATATTTGAATAGTTTTTACTACGACTACTAATGTAAAGCTTTACATTAACGATGATATGTATATCGATTCATATTCAGGTGAAGGTATAGAAATTGGATATGAAAAAAATAAAGCAACCTTCGGCTCACGCCTAGCATTCAAAGGAAAAATAACTGAAGCAGAAAACGTAACTATTTTTAAAAGTATGGAATAGAGACACTACGCCACAACGTGCCTAAACCACACAATAATGGCAAAACAAACGGTAAGAGGGTGACCCAAAAGCCCTTTAAATATAGAAACAACCCTTGCCACAAGCTCTGTGACAAGGGTTGTTCATGTAAAATAGGTGCTTTTGGGTCGCCCTCGTAATACAAATCGTTATGTTTTAAAAAAAAAGGTTTAAAACAATTCGGGGTGTTGTTTTCAGACGTAGCAGGGCTACGTCTCTACCTGTGCGGTGTTATGTTTAAAAAAAGGGGTTTAAAACAATTCGGTGTGTTGGCAACTCAGCAGTAGAGACGTAGCCCTGCTACGTCTGTAACACAAATCGCTATGTTTTAAAAAAAGGGTTTGAAAACAATTCGGGGTGTTGGCGACTCAGCAGTAGAGACGTAGCCCTGCTACGTCTGTAACACAAATCGTTATGTTTAAAAAAAAAAGGTTTAAAACAAT
>JAWXTR010000130.1:0-6577 GCA_044433365.1 Rikenellaceae bacterium | reverse complement strand
ACATGAATATTTAAACTTATAGACAAACCGCATTAAGCCCAGTGCTTTGCATCGTAAATAATGGCAAAATCAAGAATAGAGGGTGTTGTAACGAGTGCGCTCTATGCGCCTAATCCTATTTTTATTATTTTAAATTTATTACATGAACAAAATTCACGCACATGAAGTGCTACGTATGATGGAGGGCAATAGTTATAGCGTAAAGTCGCTAGAGGGTGCTATAATCGACAAATTTGGAGAAGATGCACGTTTTCATACCTGTTCGGCTGAAAATCTAAATGCAGCTCAAATAATCGAATTTCTAACCGCAAAAGGTAAATTCAAACCTACAGAGGATGGTTTTACAATGGATATAACCAAAGTGTGTAGTACTTATTAATTTTAGGGAACTTCTAATAATGCTGAATAAAACCAATTATTAGAACTCCCCTTTAGAGTGCCAATAGTGGTTTTAAAATCATTATTGGCATTATAATTTCATATTCGCATGAATCAAAAACAGATATATATATCGCTTCTATTTAGTTTATTACATCTTATTGTGTATGCCCAAAATATGGATGCTACAGATTATGAAACTCTATCTAAATGGCATGTAACCAAAGAAGTATCGCAGCAGAGTGTCGAAGAGTTCGGCATTGAGAACTGCTTTGGTGAGCATATAATCGACGACCATATATTTGCACGAATAAAGTGTTTATCTTATAAAGAGAACTGCACTGTTTCACTCAATGAACTAAGATATATCAGGCTGCTACATTATGGTACTAATGGCGAAATTAGAGTCGGGGAGATGATATGTAATCGAGCAATTAGCAGCGAAATAATTTCAATTTTCAAAGCTCTTTACGATGCAAAATATAGAATCGAAAGAATACAACTTATAGATGAATTTGGAGCCGACGACCAACTTTCAATGGCTAACAACAACTCATCTTCATTCAATTTTAGATATATATCAGGCACAACAAAGCTCTCTAAACATAGCCTTGGATTAGCTGTAGATATTAATCCTCTCTACAACCCTTATGTGCGAACAATAGGCGGCAGAATGGTGGTAGAACCTACTGAGGCTAAGGAGTATGCTGATAGAAAAAAGGATTTTGCTTATAAAATCGACCAAAACGATTTATGCTACAAACTATTTATCTCACACGGTTTTACATGGGGAGGCAACTGGAATAGCTCAAAAGATTATCAACATTTTGAAAAAAACCTGTAGGTTTATAGTAAAATCGTCTCGAAGAGCGATGAAGGCGTGTTTTGTTCACTTTTTCTAAAAAAGTGTAAAATATAGTTTTTTTATTACCTCCATTTTGCACAAAAGTGCAAAAATGGAGGTAATTTAGAGGTTTTTCAGACACCTAACTGTTAGTATATTAACTTAAGGGAACTTCTAAAAATTGGATTTTAACGCTTTTTCATTTTGAGGCTTCATCTTTGAATTTTGCAAAATGCACCGTAGGCACCGCTACGCTCACATTTTGCAAAATCCAAATCTAAAACCTCAAAATAAAAAATCGAATAAAACCAATTATTAGAACTCCCCTTAATATAAGTTTTGCGAATAACCCTAAAAAGAGGTAACTATCTAAAATTAATTTCGTAATAGTTTTACAAACCACCCTTTACATTTAAGGTAGATATATTTTATCCTCTCTCCAATCGCAACAGAAAATCTTTTGTCTCTAAACCTGCCGCATAGCCTGTAAGAGCACCTTTACTACCTACAACTCTATGGCAGGGGATTATTATATGGATTGGATTTCGATTATTTGCCATCCCTACAGCTCTCGAAGACTTTTGGTTACCTATAGCAGTGGCAATCTGCTTATAGCTTCTAGTCTGACCATAAGGTATATTTTGAAGCTCCTTATATACAGCCTTTTGAAAAGGCGAGCAACCTGTAATATCAATCTCTATTTCAAACTCTTTACGCTCAGAGCAGATATACTCCACAAGTTGCGAATAGACCATATCTGTAAAGCTATCAGCAGATCCAAAATCAGAAGGCTCACCCTCCAAAATTTGAAGACTAACAACCTTACTATCATAATGTTCAATACATACAAAACCAATAGGCAAAGAATAAACAGCAAAATTTTTCATAAAGCACAAAAAGATTAATGCCAACAATATTTAATTTTGTTGACATTAATCATTTATAATTTATGCGAATAAAGGTTTGAAATTTTTAAGCTATTTTGAGCTATTTTTGCAATCAGAGTTGTAAAAAAATAACTTTTGTTAATGCTTTTTTTAAAAAAGCACGCCCAAAGGGCTGGCAAAAATCGTTCGTTTTCACTCATGGCTTCGCTCCGCTCGCAAAAAGCGGAAGAAGGTTTTTCAAACCTTTATTGACATAATTTATAACTTATAATTACTAAACGTGTATCGCTTCATCATGAGCAGCCGCAGCAGCCTCCATAACAGCCTCATTAAGCGTTGGATGAGGGTGTATAGTGGCGATAATCTGCTTAGCAGTAACACCTAGCTTCATTCCAAGAGTAGCCTCAGTTAGCATCTCTGTAACGTTTCCGCCAATAAAGTGAGCACCAAGAAGTTTATCGCTATTTTTATCGAATATAAGCTTTATAAACCCATCTTTACTACCCATTGCAGTAGCTTTTCCCGATGCAGTATAAGGGAATTTTCCAATACGAAGCTCAAAACCTTTCTCTGTAGCCTCTTTTTCGGTCATTCCCACTGATGCAATCTCAGGCTGAGTATATATACACGAAGGCGTTAGAGAGTAGTCGATAGTTTCGGGTGTTAAACCACAAATTTTTTCGACACAACAGATAGCCTCCACCGATGCAATATGAGCCAATGAAGGGGTTGCAATTACATCGCCAATAGCATAGATTCCATCAACCGAGGTTTTGTAATATTCATCAACACACACCTTTCCACGCTCACTTTTAACTCCGACCTCTTCAAGACCAATCCCCTCAATATTGGCAACAACACCAACAGCCGAAAGCACTACGTCAGCCTCTATAATCTGCTCACCTTTAGCCGACTCTACATATACTTTGCAACCATCACCATCAGTTTCAACTTTTGTTACCGATGTTTTGGTCATAAACGGAAGTTTAGCCTTACGAAAAGCACGCTCAAGATATTTCGAAACCTCTTCATCCTCTAAGGGCACCAAATTAGGAAGATACTCAACAACAGTAACTTTTGTGCCTAACTCATGATAGAAACTAGCAAGCTCAACGCCAATAGCACCCGAACCGATTACAACCATCGAAGAGGGCTGTTGTTCCATTGTCAACGCTTTGCGATAGCTAATTATCTTCTGACCATCTACAGGGATATTTGGAAGCTCACGAGCACGTGAACCTGTTGCAATTATAATATCTTTACACTCAAGTAGGGTAGTCATACCCTCACTATCAGTAACCTCAACTTTACCTTGAGCTACGATTTTTCCAGAACCTACAACAACCTCAACTCTGCTCTTTTTTAGGAGAAATTGAACACCTTTGCTCATAGTCTGAGCAACAGTACGGCTACGAGCAATAATTTTTTCGAATGAAGGGGTAACGCTACCCTCAATATCGATTCCAAACTCAGAAGCTCTATGAATTTCGCTCAAAACATGAGCCGATTTTAGAAGTGCTTTGGTAGGGATACAGCCCCAATTTAGGCAAACTCCACCAAGCTCAGCACGTTCAACGATTTTTACACTCTTTCCTAGTTTTGCAGCACGTATAGCAGCTACATAACCACCAGGACCACTACCTATTACTATTATATCTGTCATAGTATATATATTTTAATTTTTGAGAAGAAAAATCTCCTCTTATTTATTCTCTCTATGTTGGTTTAACATACCTAGTAGATTTAGGGTTTTGGTATGGATTAAATTCAAAACGTTTATCTGGTTTTTTGCGCTCTTGCGGAGCAGCTACCCACATTCGACCGATGTTAAAATAGATGCCTTTAGCCCCTAAATAACGGTTTTTGAACATAAAATACTCCTCGTTCACGCTAACATACATACGCTTTACATACTCCACACCAAGCGAAGCCATTATAGCCTCCTCTTCATCACGACTAATTACATGATAGGGATTATGTCGAGAAAAACCACTTCCAGAGGCAAAAATTGTCTCTTTAATCATCTTTACTTTATGGCTATACTCCATCGCTTTTTCAACATCCCCTTTCATCTCATTTATAAAAGTGAGCATATTAAGCACACTAATATCGAAAGGGTTGTAGGCAAGCGATTTGATTGCCACCTTCTCCATATCATCGAAAATCTCTGGAGAGATTAGATTCTTATCTTGATTACGCTCCATCACAAACATCAGAGAGTCTTTCATCGGGTTCACCTCAATTGGTGAATATCCCTCATTAAAAGAGTAGCCGTAATAGAGGTGGTGGTAGTTCTCTAGCGTTAGAGTAGTGTCGCCTTTCATATAACGTTCGAATATTTTTGGATAAAAATTATCCGAACTATTAGTGTGAATTTCGATGTTAATCTTATCATAATCGGGAATAAGATATTTATCGGTTGATGCAGAAAAGGCTGTACCTATCGTAAAGACAGAAACAGCCAATGTAGTTGTTAAAATAAAAAACTTTTTAAAGTTTATAATTCTCAATTTCATAAATTAATTGTTCTCTTAGCGACTCACTAGCCTTCACAAGCGGAAGCCTAACTACGTCACTAGTAATACCTTTGATGCTCAGTGCACACTTAACCCCAGCTGGATTACCCTCAGCAAAAAGCAAGTCGGTAGCTTTTAGTAGCTTAAAATATTTGCTTCTACATAGTACACTCTCATCGTTAAGAGCATAATCTATAGCCTCGCAAAAATCTTTAGCAAAAACATTAGCTGCAACCGAAATTACCCCCTCTGCACCTATCGAAATCATAGGAACAGTAAGGTTGTCGTCGCCTGATATAACTATGAAACGTTCTGGCGCATTTTTTATTATGTATGCCGCTTGATTTAACGAACCCGAAGCCTCTTTTACTGCTATAATATTTTCACACTCCTCAGCCAAACGGATAGTGGTCTGAGCACTCATATTTACCCCTGTACGAGAAGGCACGTTATAAAGAACTATTGGAAGCGGCGAAACCTCACTAATAGCCTTATAATGAGCATAAATACCATCGTTTGTAGGCTTATTATAGAATGGTGTTACCGATAAAATTGCAGAAATTCCATCAAAATCAAATTCTTTTATAGTATTACAAAGCTCCGCAGTGTTGTTCCCTCCCATACCAAGTACAATTGGAAGCTGACCATTATTCCACTGCTTTATAAACTTCAAAACATCCTCTTTTTCGTTCGAAGTAAGAGTTACTGTTTCGGCAGTAGTACCAAAAACTACTAAATAGTCTACACCTCCGTTTTTAACATGGTTTAGAAGTCGCTCTAATGCAGCAAAATCCACTTCACCGCTCTCTGTAAATGGAGTGACAAGAGCCACACCAACACCTTTAAGATTTATCATTTTTTAAAAAGTTACATTTATGAAAATTTACTATTTTAAGCATAAAAACAGCATAAATTTAATACAAGGGAAGTTCTAAATTCTGGATTTTGAGAGATTTCGGAAATTCCCTATAATTAAAGTATCAGAAAAAATTATATATTACGCCTCTGAGTAAATTTTCTATTTTTTAGTTACAATATTCATCCCTTGCTCAAGTGCATTTTCGTTTTTTGGAATAAGGTGGTGTGCACGTGCAGGTAACGAATTTTCTAACGCTTTGCTAATGTAACCCAAATCTACAACAGGTTTAACTTTTAGGTATGCACCCATTACCACCATATTATAGAACTTAGAGTTACCAAGCTCCGCTGCCATCTCTGCTGCTGCAACCTCATATATTGCAACATCCTCTCTTTTTGGTGGATGTATAACTCCGTTTGGATCATAAACTATAACCCCTCCACTCTTAACAAGCGGAGAAAATTTATCAATCGACTGCTGATTTAAAAGTATAGCAGTATCAAACTCATGCACCACAGGCGAACTGATTTTATTGTCATCAATAATAACCGTAACGTTGGCAGTACCGCCCCTCATTTCAGGTCCGTATGATGGAAACCATGTCACCTCTTTACCCTGTAAAACAGCCGTATAAGAGAGAATTTTACCCAAAGATAACACTCCTTGACCTCCAAAACCAGCAATTATTAGCTCCTCTTTCATCTTTATTCTGTTATTCTAGGTATATAACCTAAGATTATTTTTAGGGTAGCTCTAAACTCTGAAAATCAAACTTTAGATACCACCTTTAGAAGTTTATAGTAGCCACATTACTGCGAATTTGCAGCACAAATGTAGCAAAAAAAGTTTAATTTCACACTTAAATTACCATTTTTTAAATAAAAAAATAGATAAATATATGAAATTTTAATAAAATAGTTAATGATTTAACACTTCATTGACTATTAGTTAAAATTAACAACCAATTATTAATCATTAATCATTAATAATTTATCATTAACAATTAATTAACGAACCACCTCTGTATCTTTAATATCACCAAGAGGATAAATAGGGTGTAGATGTTCGTTCATATGTTTGTTGGCCGCAACTG
>JAWXTR010000129.1:0-6626 GCA_044433365.1 Rikenellaceae bacterium | reverse complement strand
GTAACAGTATAAGGTGTCGTTTTATTTAAAAGGTTTTTAGAACAAATCGGGAGTTGTTTTCAGACGTAGCAGGGCTACGTCTCTACAGCTGGGGGCGAAAACATATTTTGGGAATGAGCCTATTTTCTAGGTAAGTAGTGTAAAACTACTCCTGCTTATGCTCTTTATTAATTCTTTTTAAAAATCCATAATGACGTTGTATGTAGTTGCGAATTTGGCTCAATACGAGGTTGTTAGGGTCGTTTTCACACGCCTTTGTTATTTCAATATTAAATCGATTAAATTCATTGCAGAGTCTGCGGATAAGTGCATCTTCTCTGTACGTTGGGTCGCAATCATAGGGAAATTGTACGAGCGACATAAGTGTGTAGAGGTGGGTTAATTCCTCTTTAGAAAGTTCAAATTTGGTAACCGTGTTAAATTCTACTCTTCTATCCATTGCCTTAATATTAGAAAGTTAATAAATTCGAGCAACGAAAAAAAAGTGATTTCGCTGACCCGTTGACTTTCACCAGAAGAGGCAGTGGGTACATTAGCACACCACACGGGGGCGAAACCACGTGCGGATATAATTGGACACAACCATAATAATGGCTGTGCCTAAAATAAAGGCAGGTTTCCCCACCTCTTCTGATATGAAAGTCACCACAAAACTAATAAAAAAAATCAAATATTAAAAAATTTACAAACCGATTCAATATTTTGCTTAGTTAAAAACCTCCTAAAATTTCAAAGTACCGAAAAATAGTAATAAAATTTTGCTCTTATTGTCAAATTTCTTATATTTGTAGTGATAATTGGTAGTAAACAATTATAGGTTGTATTATAACGCCTTTTTTTGATGCAACCTATAATCGTATTGAAGTATTGTAATTATTAGAACTCCCCTTTAAATATCAAACTAAATAAGCATGAAAAACTTAAAAACAAGATTATTACTACTAATTTTAGCACTATTTACACTACAAACCGCTACTGCTCAGACTGCAATGCAAAATGTTATGGCAAGAGAGCGTCAAAGCCTTAATGGTAAATGGTACGTGCTTACCGATATAATGGATAATGGTGTAAAAAATAAATGGGGTGCTCCGAAAGAGAATACCGACCTTTTGAAACTTAATGAACTCTATTATGAGGGTGGTATGACTCTAAATGTTCCGGGCGATTGGAATAGTCAAAACCCTGAATTTGTATATTATGAGGCTCCAATGTGGTATAAACGCAATTTTTACTATAAAAAAGAGGATGGTAAACGTCAATTTCTTCATTTTGGTGCGGTGGCAAATAATGCAATAGTTTTTTTGAATGGCGAAGAGCTTGGAGAGCATAGAGGTGGATTTACTCCATTTCAATTTGAGGTTACAGGTAAGTTAAATGAGGGTCAAAACCATGTTGTCGTGCGTGTCGAGAATATTCGAACTACCAAAACTGTTCCTGCTTTGAATTTCGACTGGTGGAATTATGGCGGTATTA
This sequence comes from Rikenellaceae bacterium, assembly GCA_044433365.1. Taxonomy (GTDB): domain Bacteria; phylum Bacteroidota; class Bacteroidia; order Bacteroidales; family Rikenellaceae; genus CAMQVM01. Next base: position 5,153 of record JAWXTR010000129.1, on the reverse strand, counting down.
CTCGTGATGTAGATTTAGTATCGACTCCCTCAACTTTTATCGAAGATTATTGGGTGCGTCTTGCTAAGGGTTCGATGAAAACAGTGGAAGTGGATGTTAAGTTAAATGGTGAAAATTGTGCTAACCAAAAGGTTACAGTCTCGATTGATGGCACAAAATATTCTCAAAAGTTGACTACTGATAGTAGTGGCAAGGCTACAGCTTCGTTTAATGCCGATTTAGAGCTTTGGTCGCCAGAGTCGCCACGTCTTTATGGCGTAACAGTTGAGAGTGATGCCGATAAAGTGCACGATAAGATTGGTTTCCGCTCGTTTGAGGTGAGAGGTATTGATATTTATCTGAATGGTGAGCCTATTTTCTTAAAAGGTATCAATATTCATGAGGAGATTGCTGAGGATCGTCGTCGTTCTATCAACGATGAAGATGCACGCTACTTAATTGATGAGGCTGCTGCACTAGGTTGTAATTTTATTCGCCTTTCGCACTATCCTCATAATGAATATATGGTAAGAATGTGTGAAGAGCGTGGAATGATGATGTGGGAGGAGATTCCTGTATGGCAAAATATTGCTTTTAAAGAGAAAGAGGTGTGTGACAATATTACTGAGATGATGCAGGAGATGATTAGTCGAGATAAAAACCGTTGTGGTATAGTGATTTGGAGTATCTCAAACGAAACTCAGTTTGCATCGAAAGAGCGAAACGAGTTTTTAATTGGATTGGCTAATAAATGTCGTGAATGGGATGATACACGTGCTATATCGAGTGCTCTCGATAAAATGAAGGTCGACCCTAACGACAATACAAAATTAGTTCTTAACGACCCTCTTGCCGCTCATCTTGATATTATTGGTCTTAATAAATATATGGGTTGGTATGAAAAATGGCCTGTCGACCCTTCAAAAATGAGCTGCGTAGTAGATGATACTAAGCCAATTATCTTTTCGGAGTTTGGCGGTGAGGCTATATATGCTAATTATGGTGATGGTGATAACCTAAATTCGTGGAGTGAAGAGTATATGTCGAGAGTATATCGTGAAAATATACAGCTTTTTAACAATATGAAAAATCTTCGTGGTACTTCGCCTTGGATTCTATTCGATTTCCGCTCTCCTCGTCGTGCACATGCTATGTATCAGCAGGGTTGGAACCGAAAAGGATTGCTTTCACCCGAAGGTAATCGCAAAAGGGCGTGGTATATTATGAAAGAGTATTATGAGTCGAAATAGTGAGCTTTAAAAGCTCTAAGTAGGGTATAATAATTATTGGTGTATTTTTAAAAGTGCTATTGGAGATGAGATTTTTTGCTATTGAATCGAAAATATAGTGGTTCTATATTGAGATTTAATAGTGAAAAATATCGCTCCAAGAGTGCTATTAAGAATATGGCAATAATTGTTTTACACTACTTAATGCTGTTTGGTTGATAAATTAAATATTTGTTATGAATAAATTAAATTTTCCGCTTTTAATTATTGCCTTTCTTGCTTTTACCCGTGCTGCAACTGCCCAAGAGATAAAGCTATATCCTGATGGATATATTCCAGTTGATAATTCTCCAATGAAAAAAGATTCGTTGGTGGTATTTACAGATGCTCAGTTTTTCCTCGTAAGAGAAGTGCGTGAGCCGTCAATAGAGATTTTTAAGGCTAAAGGTGTACGGAAAAACAAGACGATTGTCGTTGCTCCTGGGGGAGGTTACTACGTTCTTTCGATTGAAAATGAGGGTAGTAGAGTTTGTGAGTTATTAAACAATAATGGATATGATGCCGCTCTATTGCGCTACAGGGTTCCTACGCCTAAAGGCGACAATCGACATGTTCGTTCGTATCAAGATATACAAAGAGCACTCTCTTTGGTTAGGGCTAAAGGCTCGGAGTATGGAATTAGTAGCGAACAGGTGGGGGTGATTGGCTTTTCGGCAGGTGGTTTTATTTCCGCCCTTTCATCTTGCAGTGATAGAAGTTACGAGGTAATTGATGAAATAGATGGTTTTTCTTGCAAGCCTGATTTTTGTGCTCTTATCTACCCAGGTGGATTGGAAGGCGAAAATTTTGGGGTAGAGAAAAATATCAAAATAAATTCTTCAATTCCTCAGACATTTATATCTGTTGCCGAGGATGATAATTGTGTGTATGGCGCAATGTACTACTACCACGCTTTAGCAAAGGCAAAGGTTTCGGCTACGCTACATATATTTAGTGATGGTGGTCACGGTTTTGGTGTGCGTAATACAGGTAGTGCAAGAGAGTGGAAAGAGAGATATATCGATTGGTTAGATAAGTTAGAGCTGTAATCAGTTTTAAAATTGTTATAAAACAGCTCGCCGATTTTGCATCTTTTAATAAATTTACTATATTTGTGAGTAAAATATGGTTTGGTGAAAGTTTTAAAATCTACGTCTAACATAAGGGAACTTCTAAAAATCGAATAAAACCAATTATTAGAACTCCCCATAAAATTAAATCTGAGATTACCTATTGGTTTATCTCTACAATATAAAGAAAATATGAATATGTTGTTTATTGGAGGTATCGGCTCTACAGAGTTGATTCTTATAGTTATTGTTATGTTGTTGGTTTTTGGTGGTACTAAGCTTCCAGAGCTAATGCGTGGTGCAGGTCGTGGCATTCGAGAGTTTAAAGATGCTGTAAATGGCGTAGAAGATGATAAAAAATCGGATAGCGCAAAGTCTGAAACTACTCAAGAGAAGAAAGAGGAGAGTAAATAGGTTTATATCGAGGGGCGACTCCCAGTTAAAAAATAAAATAGAGAAGCAGAAAATATTTTTCGCTTCTCTAAAGGGAACTTCTAAAATCTGGCTTTCGGAGCTTTTTTGTTTTAAGGCTTCATATTTGAATTTTGCAAATAAGGGCGGTAGAGCCACTACAGCCCATATTTACAAAATCCAAATCTAAAACCCTAAAACAAAAAATCTCTCAAAATCCAGAATTTAGAACTCCCCTAAAATAATATATAGATGGTCAAAGATAGGGTAAGAGATGGAGATATGAGCGTCGGTGAGCATATCAATGAGCTTAGAGCTAGATTAATACGATGTATAATAGCTCTATTTATATTTGGCATCGTTGCTTTTTGTCTTAAAGACGACCTACTCAATATAGTGTTTGGTCCTACTAATGCTGATTTTATCACTAACCGCTTCTTTTGTCGGATGGCCGAGCTGCTTGATGCTCCTGTACTCTGTATTAACCAAAATAATGTAACACTAGTAAATACAAAGATGGCGGGTCAGTTTAATATGCACTTAAAAATGTCGCTTGTGGCTGCTTTAGTGTTAACTGTGCCCTATATTCTCTATCAACTTTGGATGTTTGTAAAGCCTGCGCTCTCTGACGATGCTCTAAAACAGTGTCGATTGCTTGTTGTTCAAGTATCGCTTTGGTTTTTTCTAGGGCTATCTTTTGGCTATTTTATTGTTGCTCCATTAGCTGTTAACTTTCTTACAAACTATGAGCTTAGCGGCTATATCACTAATATGATTGAGGTCAGTTCCTACTTATCATCCGTTTTAGGAGTATCGTTGGCATGTGCATTGGTGTTTCAGCTCCCACTGCTTATCAAACTTCTAGCCTCGATGGGAGTTATCACATCTGCTTTGATGGCAAGATATCGAAAATATGCTTTTGCTTTAATTATAGTGTTGTCAGCTGTTATCACTCCGCCCGATGTGTTTAGTCAGATACTTATTGCAGCACCACTATATATATTATATGAATATGGCATCGTTTTGACTCGACGAATTGAGGCTAAACGTAACGATAAAAATTTGATCTAATAATATTTTTGGGAACTTTCTAAAATCCAGAATTTAGAATAGCCCTTATCTCAAACTGCTAATACCTATATATTATGAATAGACGAGATTTTTTAAAGAGAAGTGCACTACTCACTGCTGGAACTCTAATTGGAAGTTCGGCTATATCTTCACTACTTTCATTGCAGAGTTGTTCGCAAGCCTTAGCATCCAAAAATTTTGGATTACAACTCTACTCTCTGCGTGATGGAATTGCAAAAGATTTAGATTCTACATTCAAATTTATTGCTGATGTAGGTTGTAAATCTATAGAATCGGCAGGATATAAAGAAAATGGCAAAATTTTTGGCTACGAACCATTAGATATAAAAAAAGCGGCAGAAAATTATGGGATGAATATATCTAGCTCTCATGTTGGACGACAATATCGTGTGGGTAAGGAGGCTGAGACTTTGGAGTGGTGGAAAAAATGTTTTGATGTGCAAAATGAGTTGGGTGTAAAATATGTAATTCAATCATACCTCCCTTTAGGAAATAGTTTAGATGAAGTGAAGATATGTAGCGACTATTTTAACACACTTGCCGATATTGCACACTCTAAAGGTTTACAATTCGGATTTCATAACCATGCTAAGGAGTTTGAAAAACGTGACGGAGTGGTGATATTTGATTACTTCCTACAAAATGCCAACCCTAATATGGCTTTTCAATTAGATGTATATTGGGCTATGAAGGGTGGGGTAGACCCAACAGAGTTTATTCTTAAACATGGCGATAAAATTCCATTACTACATATTAAAGATGAAGATATAGTTGGCGCAAGCGGTACACTCAACTTTGAATCTATATTTAATGCTGCTTATAAGATGAATGTTCAAGATTTCTTTGTTGAAATAGAAAGCTCTCCGCTTGTATCTCCAGAGGAGTGTGTCTCAAAAAGCTTCGAATTTTTAAATAATGCTTCGTATGTTCGGTAGAATAGAGAATAGAGAATAGGGATTAGGGATTAGAGATTAGAGAATAGAGAATAGCCAAGAAAGATTTTGTTTTTCTTGGCTTTTCTCAGTTTTACTCAGTAAATACTCAGAAATACTCAGTAACAACTCAGCAATTCCCCAGCAATACTCAGAAATTACCCAGTAACAACTCAGCAACTACTCAGTTTTCCCCAGCAATACTCAGCAATTCCTCAGTAAATCCCCCCCAACCCCCAAAAAAACAACTTTCAAAAAAAAGGGTAAAAAACGGTAAAACGCACAAAAATCAGAAAAAAAGTTAAAATTTTTTTACTGCTATAACAATGTTATTAGTAGTACTTTAGTATAGTTATCGAGAAAAAAGTTAAAAAAAAGATTAAAATAAATTTGGAGGGGAA
>JAWXTR010000128.1:0-6791 GCA_044433365.1 Rikenellaceae bacterium | reverse complement strand
TGGGTTGAAGGTTATAAATAATCAAGGCAAAATAATCAGAGAGTATACTATTGACCAAATTGGCTCTAATATGATAAAATCTATTGTAGAGGATAAAATGGGGAATATGTGGATAGGTACTGATATAGGATTATGCTCAATATCACTTGATGACACTACCATAAACTACACAATATCAGACGGTCTACCAGCTCGTCAATTTAACTATGGCGCAGCATTTAGTTCTGAGGATGGAGTATTATATTTTGGGGCTACCTCTGGATTAGTCAGCTTTTCAGCTCAAAAGATGAACCGTTCGACCCCTAAATTTAACCTTAAAATCACAAATATTTATGTCAATAGAGAGAGTTCGGTATACGAAGAGTATAATCGCCTTTCTCAACGTAATAAATCTAATATTCAATCACTTGAGCTTAACCATAATGAGGCACGCTCTGTTCGAATTGAATTTTCAGGATTAAACTATAAATATGAAACAAATACCCATTATGCTATCAAGCTGGAGGGAATGGATGAAAAATGGCAAAATATGGGAAACTACAACAGGGTAAGTTTCTCAAATTTAAGAGCTGGAAGCTACAAACTATTAATAAAAGCTAGTGGAGATGGTGTGAATTGGGATGAAGATAGCATGGTTAGTCTAAAAATGAAGGTTCAGCCCTCTCTATGGCTTTCTTGGGGTGCAATGATAATATACCTACTGATTATAATTCTTATTATAAGGGTGTTATATAGTCACACAAAGGCTCGTTTGCTTTTAAATATGCAGTTAAAAAGTGAACATAATGAGAGATTGAATATTGAACGAATAAATTTAGTAAAAAGCAACTTTTTCGCCTTTGTTAGTCACGATTTAAAGACGCCGCTTACTCTAGTTTTATCACCTTTGCAGCGAATAATAAAGCAAGAAAAAATTGGCGATTGCGATAGAGATAAACTACAGAAAATTTATAGTAATGCTAGCCGCATGAACTATCTTATCGACGAACTTCTTACTGTAAGTAAAATAGAGATGCAACAGATGCAAATTAAAGTGCAACGTGGCAATATCATGCAGTTTATTAGTGAAATTTCTCACCTTTTTGATATTGTAGCAGAAGAAAAAGGTATTGAGTTTATTGTTAAATTGGATAAAAATGAGGATATGGTGTGGTTTTCACCTCCAAAATTAGAGCGGATTATATATAACTTACTATCAAATGCTTTTAAATATTCTGACCAAGGAGGTAGAGTTTTACTAACAGCTACATTCGAGCAGCATAATCAAAAAAAGATGGTGGTAGTTGAGGTTGAAGATAGTGGGCGAGGTATCCCTGAAGATAGACTTGAGAGTATATTTGAAAGCTATACACAGGTGGCAGAGAACGATAATCGCACAGGTTTTGGGTTGGGGCTTTCGCTCACAAAATCGCTTGTTAATATTCACAAAGGCACAATTAGCGTGAAAAGCAAGGAGGCATTTGGCTCTACATTTACTGTAAATATAGATGTAACCGAGTTGTCATACGATGCTTCGCAACGTAGCGACGAGAGCACAAATATGCACAATTTTAATCATATTAACACAATTATTGAGGAGAGTGTCAAGATTTTACCAGAAAACGGAGCAAAAGCAGATAGTACGTTAAATAGTATAGATACGATGCTTATTGTTGATGATAATCGTGATATGAACGACTATCTGGTGGAGATATTTAAAGATAAATATAAAATAATTCGTGCTTACGATGGAAAAGAGGCACTTGACAGGATTAAAGAAAGTATGCCAAATTTTATTTTATGTGATGTGATGATGCCAAATATGAATGGTGTTGAATTTACTAAAATTTTAAAGGAGGATATTTCTACCTCTCACATTCCGATAATTATGCTTACTGCTAAGAGTGACCAAAAAGATTTTACTGAAGGCTATCTAGCAGGGGCTGATTACTACATATCAAAACCTTTTAACTCTGAACATTTAGAGTTAATGGTAGAAAATATGCAAAATACTCGTAGACGAAATTTTCAACGTTTTCAACAACAAGATGAGGTTATAATATCAGAGGTTGTGACAAATTCTCGAGATGAAAAGTTTATGAGCGAAATTTTGGCTTTGATAAATGTAAATATGGGAAATGAGGAGTTTGGAGTGCAAGAAATTGTAGAAAACATGAATATAAGCCGAACTTTGATTCATAATAAGATAAAAGCTCTTACAGGGGTTTCAATCACCTATTTTATTAGAGGCATAAGGATGAAAGAGGCGAAAAGAAGGTTGCTAGAGGGTGTAAATATTTCGGAAGTTGCCTACTCAGTGGGATATTCTGACCCAAACTACTTTACTAAATGTTTTAAAAAAGAGTTTAATTTAACGCCTCGTGAATATATTACTTCGCTTAAAGAGAATAATACAAAAAATTTTTAAATTACATTTTAATATGAAAAACTCCAAACTAGCTATTTTATTACTACCATTAATAGTTACCATAACGCTCAATAGCTGTAAAAATAGCGATATAGAGCTAATTTCTGTTTCAAATTTTGAAACTACAATAAGTGGTAAACAGGTGTCGCTATACACCATTAAAAACAGTCAAGGAACAACGATGCAGGTGACTAACTTTGGGGCACGTGTAGTTTCGCTTTGGAATACCGATAGAAATGGCAAAATGGATGATATTGTAATTGGCTACAATAATATAGAAAACTACATACATAACAAAGGAGAGAGATTTCTCGGGGCAACTATAGGTAGATATGGAAATAGAATAGCTGGTGGAAAATTCTCTTTAGATGGCAAGCAATACCAACTTTCTACTTACGATAATGGACAATGTCTGCATGGTGGTGATATAGGTTTTGATATGGTAGTTTGGAGTGTAGACTCTCTAACTGATAGAGCTATCTATTTTTCCTACATTTCAAAAGATATGGAAGAGGGCTTTCCCAGAACTCTTACTGTTAAGATGGCATACATACTTACAGAGCAAAATGAATTTAAGGTTATACATAATGCGACAACCGACAAAGCTACGCCTATAAGTAGTGTAAAACAATTATTGCCATATTCTTAATAGCACTCTTGGAGCGATATTTTTCACTATTAAATCTCAATATAGAACCACTATATTTTCGATTCAATAGCAAAAAATCTCATCTCCAATAGCACTATTAAAAATACACCAATAATTATTTTACCCTACTTAAATCTTACTCATCACTCATTTTTTAATCTTAAAGGTGAAGGAAATGGTACAATTAACGACCATATACTATATATAAATGCAAAAGAGTATAACCCTGTAATGAGCACGTTGATTCCTACAGGTGAAATTGCTGCTACAGTCTCTACTCCATTCGATTTTACTACTCCTAAAGAGATTGGAAAGGATTTAAATCAAAAAAACGAACAATTTGATAATTGTAAAGGGTATGATCATAACTTTATAATCAATAGAAAAAGCGAAAATGGATTAGAATTAGCAGCTTCGGTATATGAGCCAACGAGTGGAAGATTTATGGAGGTGTACACCACTGAGCCAGCAATACAGTTTTATGGTGGTAACTTTTTTGATGGCTCAACAGAGGGAAAAACAGGTAAATCTCTAAATTTTAGAGAGTCTTTTACACTTGAAACACAGCATTATCCCGACTCGCCTAATCAACCCACATTTCCCTCAACCATTTTAAAACCTAACGAGGAGTACAACCATATTGTATATATAAATTTAGTGTAAAATAGAACTATTATGAAGGTAAACAGATTAATTTTATTGGCTTTAATAGCTGTAATTGTCTCTTCTGAGCTTTTTGCTTGGCAGAAAAAGGGAGATAGAATATCAACTAGGTGGGGTAAAGAGGTTACTCCAGAAAATGCGTGGCAGCAGTATCCACGACCTCAGCTTCAACGTGAAGATTGGGTTAATTTAAATGGACTCTGGGATTATGCTATTACTGATATGAATTGCGAAAAATCAAATGTGAAATTTGAAGGTGAAATTCTGGTTCCCTATGCCGTAGAGTCGTCGCTCTCGGGTGTTCAACGTCAATTTCTTCCAACCGATAAACTATGGTACAAGCGTACTTTTGAGGTTGATAAGAGCTGGATTGGCAAGAATATTATCCTCCATTTTGGTGCTGTAGATTATGCCTCGACAATATGGGTTAACGGTAAAGAGGTTGGTAAACATATAGGCGGCAACAACTCGTTCTCTTTTGATATTACTAAATATCTTAAAAAATCGGGTAGTCAAACCGTCGAATTATCGGTTACCGACCCAACCGAGACAAAGACTGTGACACAAGGCAAACAGCGCATTGATGCTAAAGGAATTTTCTATACTGCTGTTTCAGGAATTTGGAAAACAGTATGGTTAGAGGCTGTAAATAGTCGACATATAGAGGAAGTGGCTTACACCTCTGATATTGATAAAATGAGTGTATCGTTAGATATTGATTTTAATAATTTAAAGGGTGATGAGCAGGTAAAAATTGATATATACGACTCTGGAAAAGCGATTAAAAGCTATACCCAAAACGCTAGCGAAAAATTAGATATTGATATGCAAGGTGCAACGCTTTGGTCGCCTGAGTCGCCTAAGCTATACCATTTCGAAATTGAACTAACAAGCAAAGGCAAGCTACTAGATAGATCAAAGAGCTATTTTGCTATGCGCAAAGTAAGTGTAGAGAAAGATGAGTGCGGATATAATAGAACTTTTCTAAACAATAAACCTATATTTCAATATGGTACGCTTGATCAAGGTTGGTGGCCTGAGAGTCTTTTAACCCCTCCATCAGCTGAGGCAATGATGTGGGATATAGTGCAGCTTAAAGAGCTAGGATTTAACACTATTCGCAAACATATTAAGGTAGAACCAGAGCTATACTACTACTATGCCGACTCTCTTGGTATGATGGTGTGGCAAGATATGGTTTCGGGCTTTGTAAAGGGCAAAAATCAAGTTAGGCCTTTTGCCGCAGATGATTGGGATGCACCCATGTCGCACTCCGAGCAGTGGGAGAAAGAGCTTTACGAGATGATAGATTGCTTAAAATTCTTTCCATCAATTACCACTTGGGTAATATTTAATGAGGGTTGGGGACAATACGATACCAAAAACATTACAAATAGCGTAATGAGCTACGATAACACACGAATAATAAATGGAGTTTCTGGTTGGGAAGATAGAAAAGTGGGACATATGTATGATATACACAACTATCCCTACGCAACTATGATACTTCCAGAATATAACGACAATCGTATCTCTGCACTAGGTGAGTTTGGCGGTCTTGGCTTGCCTATCGAAAACCATCTTTGGAATCCAGATATGAGAAATTGGGGTTATAAAGATATTGATGGTAACTCTGCATTAATCGAAAATTATGCTAACGTGATTTATGATTTAGAGACTCTTATAGCACAAGGGTTAGCTGCGGCAATCTACACTCAAACAAGCGATGTAGAGGGAGAGGTAAATGGTTTGATAACCTACGATAGAGAGATAGTAAAACTACCAAAAACCTTAGCACATGCACTTCATGACAGACTATATCGTATAAAATCTGCTAAAGCAACAACTCTGATTGAAGATTTTCAAGGAGGCATTAAGCATAAACGTATGACTTCAATTAAAGGTGGAGATTTAAAGCTGCTAGAGCTACCTTTAACTATTGATGAGTCAAGCGATATTGTCTCAATAACGGAATTTAACGCAGATAAAGAGTTCTCGCATCTTTCTCTCTGGACAAACCTAACAGGTGATGTTAAAATATCACTAAATGGAGTTGAAATAATGAACGAAACAGTAACACAACAACGCCACTACAATCAATTTAACCTTAGTGACTATGCTAAATATCTAAAAATTGGCAAAAATTGCTTAAAAATAGAGAGTAAGGGTGCAAGTAAAATCGAGTTTGATTACGGATTACGAGCTTTTTAAAAATTTTTGGTAACTTCTAAAAATTGGATAAAACCAATTTTTAGAAGCTTCATTCATAAAATAATACTACAAAATGAGAGGGCTAACACTACTAGCAATATTGCTACCAGCGATGGCATTTGCTAAAAAAACCAAACCAAACGTTATAGTTATCTATATAGACGATATGGGTTACGCCGACCTAAGCAGTTATGGTGGGAAAATGGCGCAAACTCCAAATATGGATAGAATAGGCAAAGAGGGTATTAAATTTAATCAATACTACTCTGCTGCACCTGTATCTTCTGCCTCACGTGTAGGAGTTACTACAGGGCAGTTTCCAATGCGTTTGGGTATAAATACATTTCTTGCAAATAAAGAGATGAATAAACTTTGCCAGCAACAAGACTACCTAAACCCTCAAGCTCCATCAATGGCACGTGCATTTAAAAATGCAGGCTATGCTACTGCACACTTTGGAAAATGGCATATGGGAGGGGGACGTGATGTTAAAGATGCTCCAATGTTTTCTGAGTATGGATTTGATGAGTATACTTCAACACACGAAAGCCCAGATGCCGATCCAAAGATTTCCCCATCATGGGGGATTTGGTCGGCAGACGATGAGATTGAAAGATGGGATAGAACACGATATTTTGTTGATAAAACTTTAGATTTTGTATCAAGACATAGCGACGATACTCCATTTTTTATCAATCTCTGGCCAGACGATGTACACACACCTTGGGTGCCAAACCAATTAACATTGACAACGTAGAGCTTCGAGAAGATTATGTGCCTCTTACCTACGTTCTCTCTGAGCTAGACAAGCAGATTGGACGATTGCTTGAAGGTCTGGAAGATATGGGTGTTTCAGATAAT
>JAWXTR010000127.1:0-6801 GCA_044433365.1 Rikenellaceae bacterium | reverse complement strand
TATTTTTTTCTATTTCAGCTTTTCCATTTTCAATTAGCCTTAAACTACAAAGATATAAAAAAAATCATCACTGCATAATTTTACTACTTAGTTATTCTTTAGGTGAGTTATAAATTCTTAATTTTGAGATATTTTATCGGAAACCGCACAAAAAAAGGCACGCCACCGACAAGTTCCCGACCGAGGCATCACCACAACGCCCACCAAGATAACAAGTCAGGGCGTACCGTACCATATAGATACAATACACCTGCCTTGTTTATCATCTTGGTTAAAAAGTGGTGATTTTCGGTCAAGAATAAACAATTAAGTTATAAGGAATTTCTTAATTTTTTAAATTAAAGTTTTCCTTAATAAATATGTATATATAAATCTCTTTACATTTAAATTCTATTTAATTCAATTACAAATGTAATAAAAATTATCTAAAAATAATATTTTGCAGGTGTAATTAGAACACTAAGTACCAGACTCTTCATTATCTATCTTCTTCTTTAATGCCTTTGAAAGAGCTGATATAAATTGTACTTGTTCTTTTTTACGATCTTTAAATGAGCTATATACATGATAATAATTTCCACTATTAACATGAAAAACCTGTTCCATTTTTGATATAAGATCTTTTATGCTTACTTGACCTCTATTTATTGAACCTTTAGCATACAATGCGTAACAGAGTTCTATTATGTCGCTTTTCTTATCTGTCCATACCATATCTAAGGCATCGTCATCACACTCTTCATTAAAGATATTCAACTCCACATTTGTCTTATCAATCTGGTTAGCGATATATGATAATAATAGTTCATAGCTAATAAACTTCGCTATATCTAAATCATGGCTTGTTGAGAAGTCTATATTTCTTTCAAATGAGACTTCTTTCCAATCATCATAAAAATCTACATGCTTTCTAGTAAAATAGAACTCATCCAACCTAACAGATTTTGCTTTGTAGTATCTATAGGGAACTTCTAAAAATTGGATTTTAACGCTTTTTCATTTTGAGGCTTCATCTTTGAATTTTACAAAATGCTTACGTAGGCACCACTACGCTCGCATTTTGCAAAATCCAAATCTAAAACCTCAAAATAAAAAATCGAATAAAACCAATTATTAGAACCCCCCTATATAATTCAATATTATCAGACAACTCATTATCTATATAATCTTGTTTACGCTTATATAATGAACGCTGAAAATTTGGGGATTCAACACTCTCAGTTGTTTTTAAGATATACACCTGTTTTAAAAACATTAATCTACCCAAAATATGGGGTTTTACCTCCTTAAAACAAAAGATTTCAGTTTCTTTCGACAACTCACTCTCCTCTACCTTCTCTCTAATTTGGTGCAAAATCAAACTAAGCTCTTCCATCAACTCTTTTAACTCCTCTAATTGTAAATTACAATCCTTTAAACTTGTTTTCTTTTCGATTAGTGTATTTGCTTCACTAATCATTGACACTAAAAAGTGTTTCATAAAAAAATATTTTTTTAAAAATTACACTAAGAACTATTTCTTAGAACCTAATAAAATAAAATATTTATCGACTCTTCAATGCCAAATGATGCCATCTAAAGCCAAGTACTCTACAACCATCTTACAATCACTTTATTAACTATTTAAGTTATTATCTTCGCCCTCAACATTAATTAAAATAGATGTAAATGGCGCAAGAATTAGAACAAGAAAAAGAGGTTTTGCTGGTCGATAATAAAGATAGCAACCAACTTGAAGTAGTATCAAAAGTAGACGAAAATGGAGAACTAAAAACAGTCGCTCCTAAACAGGCTAATGAAGCTGACTTTTTAAAATTTGACAAGCGTAACAATATGCTTGAGAACTTTTTAGTAAACTACTTTGCTCAGGCGAAGAATCCTAAACACACTGGATTATACCGTATATCAATGGATGGTATTGAACAAGTTGCCGATGCTATCAAAGGATTACTAAATAGCGGAGAAGAGGGCAAAGAGTTTCTTTCTGAGTATAAAGTTGACACGTCAAAATATGAACAGAACACAACTCAACAACAAGCTACATCGAAACAAGAGAACCAAGAGAAAAAAGAACAGTCAAAACAAACTGGTTATCAAGCAATGGATGCTTCCAAAATTGATTGGGATACTTTTAGTAAGATTGGAATTACAAAAGAGAACCTAGAAAAATCGGGAGCACTTAATGATATGCTTAATTATCGACGTAGTTCTGAATTACACCAAATTACAATAAAAGTTGACAACCTAACTATCAATACCGATGCCCGCCTATCTTTAAGGCGCACAGAGGATGACAAATTGATACCTGTAATCCATGCTATTCGAAAAGCTCCACAACTTGACCGTCCTTTTTATGGTATAACATTCTCAGCACAAGATAAAACCAATCTTCGTAAAACTGGACATTTGGGCCGACAAATTGAGATTGTAAACAAAAAAACAGGTGAGGTAATTCCATCTTACGTTAGTATTGATAGTAAAACTAACGAACTTATTGCATACAATGCTAAGAACATCCGTATTCCAAAAGAAATCAAAGGTGTAACTTTATCAGAAATGCAACGTGCAAGTCTACTTGAAGGCAAGCCAGTAGAGGTAGAAGGTATGACCTCTAAAAACGGTAAGCAATTTGATGCAATTATCCAAGTTAATGCTGCTGAGAAAGGTATCACGTTTAGATTTGCAGATGAATTAAAACAGCAACGAAAATTGCGAGCTGACGAAGGTGGTGTTAGAATCCCAAATAAAATTGGCGGTGTCGATTTAACCAAAGAGAATCAAACAAGCCTTAAAAATGGCGAAGTTATCTACGTAGAAAATATGCTAGACAAGAAAGGAGAGAAATACAACGCATATATCAAGGTTAACGAGGAGCAAGGGAAACTCGATTTTTTCCGATGGGATCCACGAAAAAAACAGGGTGTAACTGCCGACAACAATTCTGCGACTCAAGTAGCTGTAAACTCTGAAGGGAAGAACAATGAACAATCAAAACACTCAACAGAGCCTCTAAAGCAGGGACAAAACTCCAATGATAAAGAGCCAACTCTAAACCAAAATAAATCTAAGCTAAAACTTTAAAATCCAATTTTTAGAAATTCCCTTTAAATATTACATCACTTATTGTCGCTATGAGGTGTGCTAATTTTTTCAGAAAAAATAAATAATAGCAATTACACCACATTTAAAAAAACTCAAAAAGCCAGATATTAAAAGTCCCCATTATAAAACAAATAAAAATAGTATGAATACAATAAAAATCAATGATAATGATTGGGTGGAAATTCCACTAGATACAATGCCTTGTGGCTTTATAATTATCTGCTATCCGTGCATTATTGCAGATCGTAACGAGCTATTTTACGAGTTGTATTTTGGGCACAATGCAGTTTGTAATATAGAGATTAACAGGAGCCAAGCCGAAGTATTAATAAAAAAATACAATTTACAACTATCTTTAGACAATTCAGATGGGGAAATTTGGGAGTAATCTGCATAATCAATTTTATTATAATTAGAACCTACCAAAGGTAAATGCGATTTGTATTTCGTCTTTACTTTCACTATCTTTGCCACTATAATCATAGGTTATAAATGGTTTTAATACTATTTTTACTTGGATTTTAGTGGTGGCACTTAGGGAGGGATACCCTGAGTGCCTTTTTATTAAATCAAAAATCACTAAAATTTTAACAACTATGAAAATAACACCAGTCAATATAGATTTTTCAATCTTTTCAATTTCACTACAACAATTTCTAAACGAAAATCACCCACTGCTAAGCAACGATTTAGACTTTATTAAAACCCGTGGCGATGGAGCTGCCGAACTCTTTGAGATGTTTAGATCCGAAGGAGTAAATATCGAAACAGCTATTGCAAATGCCAACGAATATCTATTTTCAGGTCTCCATTTCTCTCTGCACAATATGGTAAAAGGGATAATTGAAAATGAATTTTCAGATGTCATAGAGAGTGAAAAATCATGGGATGCCGCCCTTAGACTAATTCCTATCTACGCTCCATTTATTGGAAAATATGAGTATAATGATGATTTTGAAGATAGCGATGATTATAAACAACTCTATACTGAAATCACAGGTGCAATCCTAATATATCTGAATCAATATGGCGTTTAACTCTCAACAAGCAATGGCGGATAACTTAACAGCTATCCGCCTACTCTTCGAGTTAGATAAATCTAAGCGTGAAGCAACTGCTGATGAGCGTACTACTCTACAAAAATATTGTGGTTTTGGTGCACTCAAATGTATTCTTAACCCTGCTAATTCATTAGCAGATGTTGTAAAGTGGTCCAAATCTGATTTAGAACTTTTCCCATTAACAGTACAGTTGCATAGTGTTATTAAAGCTAACACAACGCCCGAAGAGTATAAACAATACATTGGTAGTTTAAAAAACTCCATTCTAACAGCATTCTACACACCTCAAAATGTTATCGACTCCATTGCCCAATCGCTTAAAGATAATGGCATAGTAGCAACTAAATACCTCGACCCTTCAGCAGGTCAAGGTGCTTTTATGCACTCATTTACAAAGGTTTCTCCTTTAATGGAAAGCACTAATTTTGAGAAAGACATTATTACAGGCAAACTCTTAAAAGCTCTATATCCCAAAGCAGATGTAAATATTGCAGGATTTGAAACCATCTCATCCGACTATAAAGGGTATTTCGATATTACCGCTTCAAATATTCCATTTAGTGATGTAGCCATATTTGATCCCGAACATACTAAGAGTAAAAACCATGCCGAGGTGCAAGCCTCAAAAAGTATTCATAACTATTTCTTTGCAAAAGGTCTTGATATGCTGCGTGAAGGCGGAGTGATGGCGTTTATTACATCTCAAGGAGTAATGAACTCACCACAAAACACACTTATTAGGCAACTACTAATGGAGCGTGCCAATTTAGTCTCTGCTATACGTCTACCTAACAACCTATTTTCAGATCATGCAGGAACAGATGTAGGTAGCGATTTAATTATTTTACAGAAAAATAGTGCAAAACAATCTCTTACCCCAGAGGAAGAGTTATTTACTCAGAGCAACCAACGACCCAGTGGAGCTTATTTAAATAGCTATTTTAGAAACCTTTCTCATATAGTCCATACAGAGTGGAAACAAGACACCGACCCTTATGGTCGCCCAGCCATTCTTTTTAGACATAGCGGAGGTAGTGATGGTATTGCTCATGACATTCGAGCAATACTCTCTGTTGATATAAAACAACATCTAAACAGAGAATTATATGAGTCGGTAAAAGCAGTTGAAGCCCCTATCGAGGTGGAGCAAAAACCTTTAAACAATCTATATGATCTCTTTGGTATGAGTATAGAGGTGCGAGCCGCACGGGCAACTAAACGAGCAAAGCCAATAGCCGCTGTTGAGCCTGAAACAGTTATCGACCTTAGCCCACATAAATGGGAGGGCGAGATATTATCGCACCACAAAGATGGCTCACTTGTTATAGATTCAGATAATAGTATCGGTTATCTTCGTGAATTTAAATTTGGCGGTGCAATGTTCCATCCTCTTGATTTACAACCAAAACAAGAGGAGCGAATCCGTGTATATATCCCAATGCGTGATAGTTATTTTGAACTTTTCAATTCTGAGCAGCGCACTCAAACAGAGCATAGCGAACTACGCACAGAACTAAATACACACTACGATAACTTCGTAGCGAAATACGGCAACCTAAACTCTGCCTTTTTTCCAAAGTACATTTTAATGGATGCTTCGGGCAGAGAGATGTGTTCGTTGGAGCGTGCAGTAGATGGCAAATTTATTAAAGCTGACATCTTCGACCACCCAGTGGCATTTTCCCAAAATGAAACCATAGCTGTTAATAGTGCCGAAGAAGCTCTTTCTGCATCGCTTAATAAATATGGTAACGTAGATTTAGAATATATGGCTAAACTGACATCTTCTACCGAAGATGCTCTAATCGAGGAGTTAGGTGAACGCATTTACTACAATCCTATGATATATAATTATGAGATTGCTGATAGATTCGTTGCAGGTAATGTAGTTGAAAAGGCAGAACAGGTAGATAGTTATCTGCTAGAGAATCCAAATGATGAGAGAGCCAAAAAATCATTAAATGCCCTAAAAGATGCAGCACCTCGACCAATATCATTTGACGAGCTTGATTTTAACTTCGGTGAACGTTGGATACCTACTGCAATCTACTCACGTTATGCCTCATACTTATACGACACAGATGTAAATATCGCTTACTCAGAGAGTCTTGATAATTACTCTGTTAAAAGTCGTAGCACAAATGCTAATATATATGACAAATATTGTGTCAGAGGGCAATCACGCAACTATGACGGTATTTCATTAATGAGTTATGCACTACTCAACACAGTGCCCGACATCACCAAAACCACAATTAGTGGCGATAGTGAAATCAAAGAGCGAGACTCTGAAGCAATACAGCTAGCAAATACCAAGATTGATGAAATACGCAACGGTTTCACCGATTGGCTCTCAGAGCAGACTCCCGAATTTAAGGATAAATTATCAAATATGTACAACCGCAAATTCAACTGTTTTGTTCGCCCAAAGTACGATGGTTCACACCAAAATTTCCCCGATCTCAACCTCAAAGCTCTCGGAATTCCCGATCTTTACAAGTCTCAAAAAGACGCTATTTGGATGATAAAACAGAGGTCATTTAGCAAAGTAGGGCAAAATGGTGTAACTTATTGTAAATGTGGTTGATATTCTGCTGATTGCGTTATGGTGCTTTTGGGGCAAAATGCAAAATATAGC
>JAWXTR010000126.1:0-7056 GCA_044433365.1 Rikenellaceae bacterium | reverse complement strand
GCGATATTTTTCACTATTAAATCTCAATATAGAACCACTATATTTTCGATTCAATAGCAAAAAATCTCATCTCCAATAGCACTATTAAAAATACACCAATAATTATTTTACCCTACTTAACGCTTTTTCATTTTGAGGCTTCATCTTTGAATTTTACAAAATGCACCGTAGTCACCGCTACGCCCACATTTTGCAAAATCCAAATCTAAAACCTCAAAATAAAAAATCGAATAAAACCAATTATTAGAACTCCCCTTGAAATTTCAAGCAATTTTGTTATTCGATTTTATGGAATTTTACATAAAAAATTAGTAAAATAAAATAATTTTAAAAATGAAACGTTTATTATTTATATTTTTAACAACATTAACTATGATTGGATGCAGCAGTAATCAAACAAACCCTCTATTAGAGCCTTCAAAGGCTAAATATGGTGCGCCAGAGTTTGATAAAATCTCGTTGGAAGATTATGAACCAGCTTTTAAAGTAGCTGTGGAGAGAGGTAGAGAGGAGATAGAGACAATAATTAATAGTAAAGATGCTCCAACATTTGATAATACAATTTTAGCGTTAGAAAATAGCGGTGAGCTACTTTCTAATATTTCAACCATATTTTTCAACCAAAATAGTTGCAATACTTCTGATACAATGCAGCAGATTGCACTAGCTGTAACCCCTTTGCTTACCGAATATAGCAACGACATCTACCTAAATGAGAAGCTTTTTGAGAGGGTAAAGAGTGTTTATGATAGTAGAGAGATATTAGGGTTAGAGGGCGAAGATTTGCGTTTAACTCAGATAACCTATAAAGGATTTTCGCGAGGAGGAGCAGATTTAAAAGGTGATGAAAAGGAGAGATACCGTGAGGTTAGTAAAGAGCTTTCAAATCTTACTCTAATGTTCGACCAAAATCTTTTGGCCGCAACAAATGATTGGACTCTACGCCTAACTGATTCTGTTGATTTAGTTGGACTTCCCGATTTTGTTGTAGAAATGGGAGCAGAGACAGCAAAAGAGCAGGAGAAAGAAGGGTGGGTATACACTCTTCATGGTCCTAGTTATGTTTCTTTTATGAAATATAGTGCTAATGGCGAGCTTCGTAAAAAAATGTGGTTAGCTTACGGCTCTCGTGCACTATCTGGTGAGTTTTCCAATAGCGAAATAATAAAAAAGATTGTAGATTTACGCTTAGAAAGAGCAAAACTACTTGGTTATAGCTCTCATGCCGACTACGTATTAGAGGAGAGAATGGCAAAATCGGCTAAAACGGTCACTGACTTCCTTTACGGAATGAACGCCCATGTTTTGGATTATGCTAAAAAAGAGGTGAAAGAGATTTTTGATTATGCAAAAAAATCGGACAACTATGGCGAGGCTCAAATGCAGCCTTACGATTTTTCTTACTATAGCGAAAAATATAAACAAGAGAAATTCTCGTTAAGTAGCGAGATGTTAAAGCCATATTTCGAGCTTTCTGCAGTAAAAGATGCTGTATTTATGCTTTGTAATCGTCTTTATGGAGTAAAATTTGTAGAGACTTTTGATGTTCCTCTTTATCATAAAGATGTAGAAAGCTTTGAGGTATACGATGAAAATGGCGATTTTATTTCGCTTCTTTATCTCGATTTCTTCCCTCGTAGCTCCAAAAATGGAGGTGCTTGGATGACTTCGTATCGTGAGCAGAAGATGGGTGTAAAACCAATTGTGTCGGTTGTGTGTAACTTTACAAAACCTACCTCTTCAACTCCCTCACTTCTCACCTTTGATGAGGTTACAACGCTTCTTCACGAGATGGGGCACGCTTTGCATGGTATGTTTGCAGATGGAAAATACTCTTCGATTTCTGGCACAAATGTAGCTTGGGATTTTGTTGAGCTTCCTTCGCAAATAATGGAAAATTGGGCTACAGAGCCTGAGTTTCTTAACCTTTGGGCAAAACATTATGAGAGCGGAGAGTCGATACCGATGGAGTTAATCCAAAAAATTGTAGATTCTCGTAATTTCCTTGTTAGCTATGGTGCAGTGCGTCAGCTTTCGTTTGGTATTATTGATATGAATTGGCATATGCTTACTGTTCCTACGCAGTTAAGCGTAGCTGAGTTTGAGAAAATGGCTGCTGAGCCTACACAAATTTTCCCTTATAGCAGCGAAGTTTGTTTCTCTCCATCATTCTCTCATATTTTTGCGGGAGGATATTCGGCAGGATATTATAGCTATAAATGGGCTGAAGTGTTGGAGGCAGATGCGTTTCATAAATTTAAAGAAGAGGGAATTTTTAATAGAGAGGTGGCGCAAAGTTTTAGAAATAATGTGCTATCAAAAGGTAATAGCGAAGATGCAATGAAACTATATGTTAAGTTTCGTGGTGCTGAGCCAAATTCAGATGCTTTAATAGAAAAAATGGGCTTAAAATAGTGAAATTTCCCTTTTTAATAGGAAGTTTGCTATTAAATACCATATTTTAACTATATTTGCACAGTTTGTTGAAATTATTAGTGGTTTAGATTTGTTCTACTGGCTAATGAGCAATATAAAAATATGATAAAAATAAAGGTAATATATCTATTTCTACTTCTTATCTCTGTTTTTTCTTGTGGTACGCTTTCAGAAGAAGAGACAGACTACGGACAGATGACTCTAATCGAAGATTATCTCGATAGTAATAGTATAACTTACTCTTTTAGAGATAATGTATATAGTGTAGATATGAATAGCGAGAGTGTCGATACCTCTGTAATTTTAGAGGTGGGTGATTCGGTATACATTAACTATGCCGCCTATCTTTTTTCGAGTGGTCAAGGGTCGCTCTTTGGTACAAATATAAGTGATATAGCCGAAGAAAATGGATTTACATCCATAGATGAATATGAGCCGCTAGGAATTAAATATGGAGTTAGTGAGGTAATACAGGGTTTGACCGTTGGCTTACGTAGCAGCTCTGTTGGTGATTCAACAATGCTTTATATGCCAAGTGGAATGGCGTATGGAGATAGACGAAATGGGGTAGTACCTGAGTATTCATCTATAATGATGTTTGTAGATGTTGTAGAAATAGTAAAATAGAGTTGAAGGGAACTTCTAAAATCTCTCAAAAGCCAGAATTTAGAACTCCCCTGAAATAATTTCTGTTTTTTACTGTTGAAAAGCTACTTGATATATAATATAGATATTTTGAAAATAAATTAAAAGAAATATAAATAGGGGTAAGACCTCTACTGTTTTGAAGGGAATAAGATGAGAAAGTTTTTTTTAAATGCAATTATTGCATCGTTAGTTGGAGTGAGCATGTTTGGCTCATGTGTGAAACAAGCCGAAGACAATAGTGAAGAGCTACAGCTAGAGTCGCTTAGAGCTTGGATAAGTGCTAATCGTCCAGATATGGAGGAGTACGAAGAGGGGCTGTTTATGAAAGTTCATAAGGTTACTAGTAGTTCGTCGACGCTTACATTTGCTGATGATGATTGGGTAGAGGTGACTTATAGTGCACAAACATTAGATGGCAACTACTACTACAACATGTACTCTGCTATGGCCGATACATTAGGTACATTTACCTACTATACTCACTTTGTGCCAGATAGAGTATCTTACTACTATTCGGCTTACTACCTATCTCAAGCTCAAATTTATGCTCTTCAAAATATGGGTCTTATGGACTCGGTAGAGATTATTGCGCTTAGTAAATATGTATATAGTGGTACAGCAGCCGAGGGAACAAGTATTCCTACAGGCTATGAGGGTAACTCTTATCTATCTTCATACGCTCCTGCCCACATAAAAATGAGATTTAATAGCCGTATTTCTGATATGGTTGAGTATGAGAGAATGGAGGTTTTGCTTTATGCAACAGAAGAGTTAGGATTAGCTGTTGATGACTCTATTGCTGACTACTCAATGTTATATATGAAAAAATTGGTTGAGTGTCCAGATGCTGATACAATTAGTACAGATACTACTGTAAATGTATGGTATACAGGTAAATTTACTGACGGTTTCGTGTTTGATACAAACGTTGCAGCGGTAGCTAAAGACCACAATATCTACGTTGAACCAACAGATGATTCAGATAGTTACGTTCCTCTATCGTTTACTTATGGAAGTAGTGATGATGATACATATATCACTGGTTTTAGAGAGATGATATATAATATGAGACTTGGAGAGAAGGCTATAGGTATAATGTCGTCAAATCTAGCTTATGGTGAAGATGGAAGCACAAGTGGAAACACTTTAATACGTCCAAATGAGCCTTTAGTCTTTATTATTGAAGTAACCGACGAAACAGAGGACGACGAGGATGAGTAAAGGTAAGCTATATCTTATTCCAACACCAATAGCTGAAACCGATAATATATTTGAGCAGTTGCCAGAGGCAAACAGTAAGATTATTGATTCGCTCGACTATTTTGTAGTTGAAAATCTTCGTACTGCTCGACGTTTTATCTCCTCTTTAAAACTATCAAAAAAGATTGATACACTAGAGTTTTGCGAACTCTCAGAGCATACTGCTTCGACTGAGGTTAGTGCAATGTTAGAGCCGCTACTAAAGGGTGTTTCTTGTGGGTTGATGTCCGAGGCTGGAGTGCCAGCAGTTGCCGACCCTGGTTCAGATTTGGTTTTAGCTGCTCACAAGAAAGGTATTGAGATTATTCCGCTTGTTGGACCATCTTCAATAATTATCTCTCTGATGTGTTCGGGGCTTAATGGTCAATCTTTTGCTTTTCATGGCTATTTGCCAATAAAAGGAGCTGAAAAAAAGTCGAAAATTAAGGAGTTAGAGCGTGCAGTAATATCAAAAAATCAAACACAAATATTTATTGAAGCACCCTACCGTGCCGATAAAATGTTTGATGATTTGGTAAGTGAACTTGGTGCAAATATTAAATTGTCAGTGGCAGCAAACCTAATGGCAAACACGCAATTTATTAAAACTAAGACCATTTCAGAGTGGAAAAAGAGCACAAAACCAGATATTAAAAAAATTCCTACAATTTTTCTTATTGGATAGTTGGAAATCAAATAAAATTTACTATTTTTGTTACGTGAAAATGGTAAATTTTTTTGTTTTGTAGTTATGCTATCCTACACAATAAAATGCAATTTTTTACGTATTTACACTAGAGTATTTTACACTAGGGTAAAGGTCTATTTAAGACTATTTTTTTGAGCTTTTATTGTTATTTATTTAACAATAAGCGAGTAAAATATATTATTGAATGCCTTTTAAAATAGGCGTTGGCACACTTTTATATATACTGAAAGCTCAAGGAATTGGTCTGAAATATATGATTTAATAGTTTTAAACTTAAAATATAAAGGTTATGAATATTCCTGAAAATTTAAAATACTCGAACGACCATGAGTGGATTCGAGTAGAGGGCGATGTTGCTTACATTGGCATTACAGATTTCGCTCAAGATCAACTTGGTGACATCGTATTTGTAGATGTTGACACTGTTGGTGAAACTCTTGAAAAAGATGAGACTTTTGGCTCTATCGAGGCTGTAAAAACTGTTTCTGACGCATTTATCCCAGTTGGTGGCGAGGTTTTAGAGTTTAACGAGGCTTTAGCTGATGCTCCTGAGAGTGTAAATAAAGATCCTTATGGTGAGGGTTGGATGATTAAAATCAAAATTACAGATGCTTCTGAACTCGAAGGACTTCTTTCTGCTGAGCAGTATGCTGAATTAATTGGTTAATCGATATTAAACTAAACAAATTACTTATTTAAATATTTATTATTATGTCAAACAAAGTAACTGTTGTCGGTGCAGGCAACGTAGGTGCAACTTGTGCAAATGTATTAGCAACTCGTGAAGTTTGTAGTGAACTTGTATTATTAGACATCAAAGAGGGATTCGCAGAGGGTAAAATTCTTGATATTTTCCAAACTGCTACTCTTATGGATTTCGATACAAAAATCACTGGTGTAACTAATGATTACGCTGCTACTGCTGATTCTGACGTTATCGTAATCACTTCAGGTCTTCCTCGTAAACCAGGCATGACTCGTGAAGAGCTTATCGGTACTAACGCAAATATCGTTAAAACTGTTGCTACAGAGTGTCTTAAATATTCTCCAAATGCAGTTATCATTGTGGTTTCTAACCCAATGGACCCTATGACTTATCTTGCTCTTAAAGCAACAGGTCTTCCTAAAAACCAAGTATTTGGTATGGGTGGTGCTCTTGATAGCTCTCGTTTCAAATGCTATTTAAGTAAAGCTCTTAACGTTAATACTAACGAAGTTGAGGGTATGGTAATTGGTGGTCATGGTGATACTACTATGATTCCTCTAGTTTCTAAAGCTACTTACAAAGGTATTCCTGTATCAGAATTTGCTTCTGCTGAGGTTCTTGCAAAAGTTGTTGCTGACACAATGGTTGGTGGTGCAACTCTTACAGGTCTTTTAGGAACTTCTGCTTGGTATGCTCCAGGTGCTGCTGCTGCTTCTGTAGTTGAGTCTATCCTACGTGACCAAAAGAAAGTTATCGTTTCATGTGTTGCTCTTGAGGGCGAATATGGTCAAAACGATATTTGTATTGGTGTTCCTGCTGTTATCGGCAAAAACGGTGTTGAAAAAGTTCTTGAAATCTCTCTTACAGAGGAAGAAAAAGCACTTTTCGAAAAATCTGCTGCTGCTGTTAGAGCTACTAACGCTATCCTTTTCGAAACAGGCGTTTTATAGTTAAAAATTCGATAAATCAAATCGAAAATATTTGAGGTGCCCACAATGTGAGCACCTCTTTTTTGGGTCATTAGTAAAACTAATATCGAGTTAATTTACAAATAGTTACGTGCTTAAAAAACCTCTAAATTACCTTCATTTTTGCACAAAAGTGCAAAAATGAAGGTAATAAAAAAACGGCTCTTTCTCAAAATCTGTTGTTACCCCCCCCCTTAAACAAGCAATTTTTCAATTCGATAAAAGAAAAACGTTAAAGATTTAACACCTCTAAGACGATGTCTAAAATCGAACCAAGGTACAGACATTGGGTCTAACGTCTGTAATCGCCCCAAGGTAACCGCCCCCAGCAGTAGAGACGTAGCCCTGCT
>JAWXTR010000125.1:0-7336 GCA_044433365.1 Rikenellaceae bacterium | reverse complement strand
GTGTGGTCGCAAGTCGATAATACAACCAAATATTACTTCCCAGAAAGTGGCGAAACTACTTTCTATGCTGTTGCAGATCAATGCCCTGCCGAAATAGAGAAAGATACTGATACAGGGGTTGATGTAAATAATAATTCAACAGGTAAGGCTCTTATTGGATATGTATTGCCTTCTGATATTGAGAAGCAACCTACGCTTATGACCGCAAAAGTAGAGCGTGCTGCTGGCGATAAAAGTAGTGTTAAATTTAACCTAAAACATGAGTTAACAGCTTTGTCTTTTAGTGCTTCGGGCGATTATACTATTGAGTCGCTTACTATGAGTAAATTTAAATTTAGTGGTACATTTTATATTGCTGATAATTCAGAGTGGATGGATCAAGGTACAACATCTACAGAATTTGAGGTAATTACAAATGGTGCTACAACTGGTAATCTTACTTCAGAAACAGGTTATATAATGTTGCCTATTCAAAATGCTAAGGGGATAACTATAACAGCTAAAGTGAAGTATACAGATGGTGATAAAGTATCAGAAAAGACAATTAAAACTACATTAGACGAAAAAGATTTACTTGCTGGTCACTACTACAACTATAATGTCGTTACAGGTGATTATGTAGCTCCAGATGAGCCATCTGATGAAGGGGTAGGCAAAGATTTTACTACAGAGGACGAGTCGGCAAACTGCTATATCTTAAATCCATCTGAAACCGAGGCTTTAACTTTTTATATTCCTGTTGAGGAGCGTATTAATACTTTTTGGGGTGAAGATTATGCAAATGTATATGCTAATATGATAGTTTATGATAATGATGCTTATAATCCAATGTGGACTCCGCAAATTTCTTGGGGTGATGTAGACTCTTTCGAGGGCATTACGGTTGAGCGTGTTACTGAAGGATTTGAGTTTGATGGAGCTGGTTCGGCAATGAAAGTTACAATTCCTGCAAATTGTAATCAAGGTAATATAGTAGTAAATGTTGAGCGTAATGATATTGTCGTTTGGAGTTGGCATCTTTGGATTACTGATTACAACCCCGATGCGGTAATTTCTGTTACAAATCCATACATCTCTACAGTGTCAGGTGGTGAGATACATCGTTATCGTGATAATGATGGTTACAAAGTTTGGTCGGATACAGATCTATATATTATGGATAGAAATATAGGAGCAAGAAGCAATAAAGAGGAAAATGGAGCAACTTTAGGTACTTTATACTATCAATGGGGACGTAAAGATCCATTTACTACAAATGCTAAAAATTATGATAACACTAAATTTAATATAATAACAAATAAGACGTTTACATATATTTCTGAAAGTGTGAATAATCCAACTGCTTTTAGCTTCCCAGCTACATATCTTACCGGATATAATTGGCATAGACAATCAGTATCTGGTCTTTGGCACGATTGGAATTCAAGTAAAAATGATTCTAAAAAATCAATATTCGATCCATCTCCACTAGGTTGGAAAGTGGCTAATGGAGCGACTTGGGCTGATTTTTATGCAACTTGGGGAGAAACTATAGGTACTACTGATAAAGCAACGCAAATTTATAATGTTTGCGGAGCATATTATCCTCATACTGGATTTATGGGTGCCAATGGCGAAGTTTTAAAATCTGATGCAACATCTATTATTTGGAGTGAATCAGGGATAGCAAATTATAATAGCCCCGGCGGTGGCACTGCTCTATTTTACGGTGCATTTAGCTTCTTGTTGGGTGAACATACAAGTAATGAAGCTGATGTATTATATCCAATATTTAATGATAATACGTATAGTGGACTTGGCTACTCTGGACGTAGAACAGGTATGCCTATTCGTTGTGTAAAAGTTACCGATTAGCTTGTAAAACTAATATTTTATAATCCAAACCATAGGGGTTTGATCGCCCCTATGGTTACAAACTTTGTACAAACAAACATTTTAATAAAATGAAATCTAAGAACATTTTTAACAAACTAGTTGCTATAGTAGTGACCTTGTTTGTGGCTTTTGGCTTAGCGTCGTGTAGCCAAAAAGATGATGTTGTAGATGCTGACAATTATGGTAGTCAGATTAAATTTACAGCATCTGTAAAAAGCGATAATCAAACCACTACTCGTGGTGCGCTTTATGATGAATCAAACTTTCAATCGTTTAAAGTTTATGCTTATAATAGTGCATCGGCAGATTGGTTTATCGATGGAAAGTTGATGACAAAATCGGATGATGGTAGTTGGAGTATGGAAAATAGTGAAAGCTACACATTTCCTGCAACTGGTACAACTACATTTTATGCAGTATCGGCTGATGCTCCAAGCGGAGAAGATTTTTTGGGTGTAACTTTTGATAAAACTACTTTAGAAGTAGATTATGAAATGCAACACTTACTACAAAACCAACCAAGTCTTTTAATTGCTGATGAAGTATCATTTGAAAGCGGTGCAACAGGAGTTGTTAAATTCGATTTTAATGTTGCATTAACAGCAGTGCGTTTTACTAAACAAGGTGATTTTGCAATTTCTGCTCTTAATCTTAGTGGTATTGCTACGGATGGAACATTTAGTGCCTCTGATGGTTCTCTATCTGAAATAGGTGAAACTGTGTCTGATAAAATATTAAATAACCCAGGTTATGCGGGTTTAGGTACACCTACAAACAGTAACCTAACCGACTTCTTTATGCTTCCTCCTCAAAATGTATCTAACGTAGCAGTAAAAGCATCACTTACATACAACAACGAGGACGTAGATCCAAAAACAGTAACATTCAGTGGTAATCTTTTAGCTGCTTATTATTACACTCTTGATATTGATACTGGTGAATATGTTGAGCCTACACCTGATGTGCCAGCTTCACCATTTGAATCTGGTGATTATACATCAATGGAATCGGCTAACTGTTACATTTTAAATCCAACAGACGAAGCTAGAGTTTTCTATATTCCTGTTGAAGATCGTATTAATACTTTCTGGGGTAAAACTTCAAATTATTATGAAGAAAATTCTTCTTATCATGTAAACACTACTGGTACTAATTGGACACCATCTATTCTTTGGGCGGATGTTTCAAATTATGCTAATGTAATAGTAGAAAGAGTAAATTCTGGTTTCGAATCAGATAACTGTAATTCTGCAATGAAAGTTACTCTTCCTGCAAACTTCAATGCTTCAAATATTGTAGTTGGCGTTAAGATTAGTAGTACTATCGTTTGGAGTTGGCACCTTTGGGTAACTGACTATAATCCTTATATTGAACCAACAAGTAAAGGCAATGGAGCTTATTCAGTAGAAAATGGTGAGTTGTTCCGTTTCGAGGATAACGATAGTCAAATTTATTTACCTAATAATGCAGGTTATAATATTACAGGTAGAAAAAATCTATGGGAAAACGGTGGCGATTATGTAAATGGCTATATAATGGATAGAAATATTGGTGCTACTGCAAGTGATGCTTCTGGTTATGGTACTTCTTATGCAGGTAAAGGATCACTATACTATCAATTTGGTCGTAAAGATCCATTCCCAGGTAATGCTACAACTTATGGTCCAAATCAGCCTGCCTTTTTTTCTGGCTATTCACAAATGGCTTCTGCTGTAAATAAACCATACAACTTCGTTGGATATGGAAAATCTGAATGGTATTTAATATCAGATCTAAATAATATTCCAAAATATGCAAAAGATAATGTATTCTGGAGAGATCCTGCAATATCAACAACTATTAAAGAAGTAAGTGGAAGTGGTTTTTATGGTAATTATTTTAATAATATTTCGTGGAGTTATGAGATTTATTTAGATCCTAATAAAAAATCTATCTTTGACCCATCTCCACTAGGTTGGAAAATTCCTCACTTTATGACTTGGAGTAATATTAGTAATGATGGTAATGAAATTACAGGAGGTATTGAGTGTAAAGGTTGTAAATTCTATAAAAATGGTTTCTTGTCAAAAAGTAGTGGTAATGTTATAAATAATAGTTATGATGTTTATTCTTGGAGTAATTATCCGCTACAACTGATTGAAATAAGTGGCTATACTGCAGTTTATACTTTCCAAGGTTCAGGTTTATGGTATGGAAATAATGGTTATGGTTATGGAGTAACTGAATGTGAGGAGATATCTAGAGCTACAGGTCTTCCAGTTCGTCCTGTTAGAGATTTAAGTATTGAATTTTAATTCTCTTTAAATCTTCTTTAAACCATAGGGGTTTGACCGCCCCTATGGTTACAAAATATAAAGGAAACTTCTAAAATCTCTCAAAATCCAGAATTTAGAACTCCTCTAAACAAAAAGATTATGAATAATATGTTTAAAATGTTTTTTCGTGCTGCTATAGTTGCTATAGTAGGTGGAGTGGTGTTTTCTTGCAATAAGGCAGAGAGCGGAGTGGAAGATAGTCAAGAGAAAAAGGCTATCGAGGTATCTACTGTTTGTCAGACACGTGGCGAAATGTTGGGAAGTGAAAACTTTAAGACTCTTAGTCTTTATGCTTATCATAAAGATGACACGCAGTTGATGAACGACAATATTTTTACTAAAGTTGGCGATAAGTGGAATCCCGAAGTTATTCACTATTGGCCAAACAGTGATGAGGTTATCGACTTTTATGGTTATGCGCCTTGTGCTAGCTCTAATAATGGTTTGGTGGTAGATGGTGAGACTAAAACTATCACTTATGATATGCCTACAAGTGTGGTCGATCAGCCCGATTTGGTGGTTGCTTCGGCTTCGGAGTCACGAAATAGTGAGGGGGTGTTGTTGACTTTCGACCATGTTCTTGCGCTGATTAAATTTAGTGTTGTGGGTAATGGTACATCTTCGATTGAATCTATTACAATTGAGGGGATTAGTAGCAAGGGTGATTTTTCGATGGTTGAAAAAAAGTGGTTGTCGATAGAGGATCCATCTTCTGAGGTTTTTGAAGCAAAAATTATAAGCGATATTTCTGATGCTACAGAGGAGACTCAACTAACAACTAGCGATGGTTATATTTTTGCAATTCCTCAAGAGGGTAGTGTTACTGTAAGGGTAGAAAATAGTAATGGAGATACTACCGACAAAACTTTTGATATAGATTGGCAGGCGGGTAAGCCTTACAATTATATTATCACACTTGGAAAAGCAGATACTAATTTGACTGGTGAACAGATAGTAGGAAATGGGGTGTAGTTTCGTTTTGGAAATATCAGGCACACTAGCCTGTTTTACTCGCCCTGAATTTAAGGTCGAACGGATGAGCTATGAAGTAATAACACCGTCAGCGGCCCGATCGGTTTTAGAAACTATATATTGGAGGCCGCAGATGGGGTGGGTAATCAAAGAGATAGCGGTGCTTAGCCCTATCTCTTTTACCCATTTCAAGCGGTGTGAAACTGCTGCTATGGCTAATGTCTACAAAACTGAGATTATTGCTGATAAGTGTCGGCAGCTTCGTAGTTCGGTGGTGCTTCGTGATGTCAAATATAGAGTTAGTGCAGAATTGATTGCCTATGATGGTAAGCAGGATAAACATTGCGCAATGTTTAGGCGTAGAGCTATGAAAGGGCAATGTTTTACGCAGCCATATCTGGGTTGTAGAGAGTTTGCCTGTGATTGGCGACTTATCGGAGATGGCGAAGAGCTACAAATGCCAATCAACGAGACACGAGATTTGGGGCGAATGTTATACGATATGGATTTTACCAATCCCAAAGAACCAAAACCAATATTTTTTGATGCAAAACTAATAAACGGGAAATTAACCATTTATAATTTATAATTTACAATTGATTCTGCAATCGCTACATAACCACTACCGCTCAGAGCTAGCAAAAGGTAATCCACTCTATCCCCCACAAGGGATGGAGCTTAAACGTATACACTTTGTGGTGGTGATTTCGAGCGATGGAACATTGATAGATATTGAGGAGCAGGAGGGAATGATGAACGTTATTCGCTCTCGTCAGCGTAGCGGTAAAGATGCTTGCAACACTCCCAACTATATGTGGGACTCACTGGGTTTTATTACTGCTGAACCATTCCGTGCGATGGTCTCAGAGATTTCTCAGAAATACCCAGATAATCTCAGTTTTAGAGCAGTCCGCAACTTCTACTACCGAGGTGTGGAGCTGATGCAAGCGCACCCACTTTGGGAAAAGATATCATCTAAAAAGGGGCATAACCTAACTTTTCGACTTGCAGGTGAATTTAAAACTGCTGCTGAGCAAAGTGAGTTAATCGTTAATAGCAGCTCAAAAATTGCTATTACGCACCCCAAAATATATATAAATGGTGCAGCAGGAACAGGAGCAAAATTGGTGTCATACGGCACTAATCAAGGTTATGAATCCTACCACCTAAAAGCGGGCGAAAATTGCTCTATCTCTGAGCAAGATGCCCAGGGGTATGCCGCAGCAGTTACTGCACTTCGTCAGATGAATGGTGTGGGCAATATTGTTATTGGAAATGTAACATTCCTATACTACTCAAATAACGTTATTGCACTTGTACCCAATGCAGCACGTATATCAGTAAGACTATTTTTGCAAAATTGCAATATTGAAAAATTACTTAGTCGAGAGCTTCTTTCATCTATAATGTTGATTGCTCCATTTGACGATACAAAACGTCTCTCATCACAATTTATAGTAGACTTTGTAGAGGCTACACTTACTGATAAACCTTTACCTTATAAAACACTGCAATATCTACTAAAACATACAGATAAATTTCACTCTACACATATAAATTTACTACATAAATATCTAAATATTACCAATATGGCACTAGATAAAGATTATTTAAATATGGGTTATCTCTTAGGTCGTACATTAGCAATAGTTGAACGTGCTCAAAAGGCTTCGCAGCCAAATATAACCTATACAGTAAAAGATCAGTTTTATTCTATCTTCTCTGTTACACCAGCTGCACTATTCAACAGGCTCTTTTCGCTTTCGACCACCTATTTCCGTCGTATTCCATCGCTTGGAACACAGGTTTATTTAAAAACACTTTTTGCAGAGGTTGCCGATAAAATCTCTGCTACAGGTGTGCCTATGCGCCTATCACTCGAAGATCAAGGACGTTTTGCACTAGGCTACCAACATCAAAATCAATCATTCTTCATTAAAAAAGAGAGCTAAAATGAGCACGATAATTAAAAAAAAGAGCGACAATGAGCACGATAATTAAAAATAGATACGAATTTATAATAATTTTCGATGTTAAAGATGGCAATCCAAACGGAGACCCCGACAACGACAATGCCCCACGTACCGACCCTCAAACAGGTGAGGGGATAGTGACCGATGTATGTCTTAAACGCAAGGTACGCAACTATGTTGAAATGGTTTGCAATGAGCAAG
>JAWXTR010000124.1:0-7349 GCA_044433365.1 Rikenellaceae bacterium | reverse complement strand
AGAGAGATGAGTTTTGGGGCTTCGTGAAGAGGTTGGAATGTGAGCGCACTTTATAGTGCGTGACCATTTCAACATCGAGCGAAGTGCCAAAAATCGCTCTTTTGCAAAATCCGCAATAAATTCGAATAGAGAGATGAGTTTTGGGGCTTCGTGAAGAGGTTGGAATGTGAGCGCACTTTATAGTGCGTGACCATTTCAACATCGAGCGAAGTGCCAAAAATCGCTCTCTATTCGGATTTATTATCCGAGGCGTACCACTCAGCGTATGATGTAGCAGTCTCATGCAACTTAACACAAAAAAGCTCCAACCCCTCAGGAAGCCTACGTTGAATAGACTCAGCAAAGCGAACAACCATATTTTCGCAGGTAGATTGGTAATCTACAGTTATAACATTTCCAAAAGTGCGCTCTAGCTGCTCTAAAACTTCGGTTTTTGAATCTCTGCTGCGAAGTACTAAAGCGTGGTCATATTTTGATATAATCTCTTCATTAACAATTCGTTTTAACACTCCAAAATCGATAACCATACCACATTTAGGGCTGTTGTCGTCGGTAGAAGGCTCTCCCTTTACTGTAACAAACAGCTTATAGGAGTGACCATGAACATGGCGGCAGTGTCCATCATAATTATCTAATGCGTGTGCCATTTCAAAGGCAAACTCTTTTGTAACTCTTACTATTGACATAAAATTTTATTTACAAGGGGTATTAAGTAGCGTAAAACAATTATTGCCATATTTTTAAAAATACTCTTAAAAACATACCAACAATTATTTTACACTACTTAACCCATATACTACAACTTTACAAAGGTAATATAAAAAGGTGAGAATTTTAAAGAATCAGAGCTTGTTATTTCTAAAATTCATGTTTTTATTGTAACTTTGCCAATATTATTTTCACAAACTCTTCCTTTATAAAACTACATATATGACAATAATACAGTTAGAATATCTACTTTCGGTTGCAAAACATGGAAGTTTTTCGGTTGCTGCAAATCATTGCTACGTTACACAACCCTCGCTAAGTACGCAAATTAAAAATTTGGAGGATGAATTGGGTGTTTTGCTACTTAACCGCTCCACAAAACCATTAGAACTTACCGAAGCAGGGAAAATTGTGGTAGAAAAGGCAAAAAATGCAATTGCGGAGTTCTATATGGTAGAGGAGACTGTAAAAGAGATGAAAGGCGAAGTGAGCGGCACTCTAAAAATCGCTGCAATTCCAACTATCGCTCCATATTTGCTTCACAAATTTATCCCAAAATTTGCTGATGCATACCCTAAGCTACATATTGAGATTAGTGAGATGTTTACCCACGATATTGTTAAGGCTATTAATGATGGAAAGATAGATGTAGCAATTTTAGCAGCTGGATTTTTAGAGGGAAGCGGTATTAAAGAGGATATTTTGTTTGAAGATAGATTTTATTACTATGCAGCCGACAACAATCCACTTCTTAACGATAGTGAGGTTTCGGTGATGGATATAGATGTAAGCTCGCTACTACTGCTTGCCGATGGTCACTGTCTAAGGACTCAAATTTTAGATTTATGCAACTCAAAAAATCCATTAGGGGCAAATTTAAATCTGCAAGGCGGCTCACTTGAGACAATTATTAGAATGGTAGATCAAGCCCAAAAAGCAACAATATTACCAAAAATGGCTGTAGATTTTATGAGCGAAGAGACTCGAAAAACAAAAGTAAGAGAGTTTAAAGAGCGAAAAAGCACATCTCGCCAAATTTCGATAGCTTACGGTAAAAATTTTATTAAAAAAGCCACGTTGGAGAGTTTAAAAGAGTTTATTATTGCAAACCATAAATAATAAACTCCAATAAAGGGCATAAAAAACCTTCTTCCGCTTTTAAAAAGCGGAGCGAAGCCGTGAGTAGAAACTCAGCGATTTTTGCCAGCCCTTTGGGCGTGCTTTTTTTTAAAAAAAGCATTAACAAAAGTTATTTTTATTTCTTCATCATAAAGATAGAACAAGAAATATCTTCAATTTTCAAAATATTGTCTTTATTAGAGTTTAGAGATGAAAAAAGCAAGAAAAAGCCTTTATTTTAGGCGTATTTTCTTGCTTTTATTAGTTTTCTCAGATTATGCGCTATGGAGACCAGCCCAAATTCCACAGTTACCCTACTTAATATTTTCTAATAGAAGATAAAAAAATGAAAAATATTGCAAAATAACAGTTTTGTACATCTTAATAGGTGAAAACTACATTTTATAATCATTTTTTATTTATGATCTTTGTACTATAAAATAACAAAGAAAAAATCTAACAAAATAACAATAGAAAATCAATAAAAATATTAACTAAATGGAACAGATTACAGAATACCTTACTAGAAGTACAGTTACTACTTCGCAGGTAAAAGCATGGGAGGAGACAATAAAACTACCTACTTATGATGTAGGTGAAATGGAGAAAAATCCTGTTTTCCTAGAAAAACGAGTATATCAAGGTAGTAGTGGAGTGGTATACCCTTATCCAGTTATCGAAAAAATCAGCGATGATAAAAAAGACAAAGAGTATAAGGCTGTTTTTATTGAAAATGAGTATATCAAATTGATGATTTTACCAGAGCTTGGCGGTCGTGTTCACATGGCTTACGACAAAGCTAAGCAGCGTCATTTTGTATACTATAATCAGGTGGTAAAACCTGCATTAGTAGGTCTTACAGGCCCTTGGATTTCGGGAGGTATTGAGTTTAACTGGCCGCAACACCACCGCCCTACAACATATCTACCTGCTGACTTCAAAATCGAAAAATTTGAGGATGGTAGCGTTACAGTGTGGTGTAGCGAGGTAGAAAAGATGTTTCGTACTAAAGGTATGGCTGGCTTTACGCTATATCCTGGCAAATCTTATATTGAAATTAAGGCTAAAGTGTATAACCGCACTCCACAGCCCCAAACTTTCCTTTGGTGGGCTAACCCTGCTGTTGTGGTTAACGACGACTACTACTCTGTTTTCCCACCCGATGTAAATGCAGTGTTTGACCATGGTAAACGTGACGTTTCGTCGTTCCCTATCGCTACAGGTACCTACTACAAATGCGACTATTCGGCAGGTGTCGATATTTCTCGCTACAAAAACATCCCAGTTCCTACCTCTTACATGGCTGGCAAATCTAAATACGATTTTGTTGGTGGTTACGAAGAGCATATTAAGGCTGGTCTGCTTCATATTGCCGACCACAATGTAAGTCCCGGTAAGAAACAGTGGACTTGGGGTAACTGCGACTTTGGTAGAGCTTGGGATAGAAACCTAACCGACGAGGATGGACCATATATTGAGCTTATGACAGGGATGTATTGCGATAATCAACCCGATTTTACATGGCTTCAACCTTATGAGGAAAAGACTTGGAAGCAATATTTTATGCCTTACCAAGAGGTTGGTATGGTTAAAAATGCCACTTGCGATGCTATCGTAAATATTGAGGTGTGTGACGATGATAATATGAAGGTTATCGTTTATGCTTCAGCTGCTCACACTGCTGCACGCATTATTATGAGTGTTGAAGATAAAGTTTATCTTGATAAAGTTACAGCCATCTCTCCATATAAATCGTTTATCGAGACTGTAGAGTGTTCGAAAGAGAATATCTCAAAATTGGTATTAACTGTACTTGATGAAAATGGTAAAACGTTGGTTTGCTATAAGGCTGAAAAAATCGAAGAGAAACCTATTCCATCTCCAGCACGTGCAGCCAAAAATCCAGCCGATATCGAAACTAACGAGCAACTATTCTTAACTGGTCACCATATCGAGCAGTATAGACACGCTACATATCTTGCAACCGACTACTACGAGGAGGCTCTACGCCGTGATGCTAACGATATTCGTTGTAATAACGCTATGGGTCTGCTATTAATGCGTCGTGGTCAGTTTGCTAAGGCTTGCAGCTATCTTCAAAAGGCTGTTGATACTCAAATCGACCGTAATCCAAATCCTTATGATGGTGAGCCATACTACAACCTGGGTATGTGTAAGAAATTCTTAGGCGATATGGAGGCAGCTTATTCCGACCTATTTAAATCTACTTGGAATGCAGCTTGGCAAGATGCTGGCTACTTCACCTTGGCTCAAATTGATATGATTAATGGCGACTATGACAAAGCTCTCGACCATATCGACCGCTCGCTTCTAAGAAACTGGCATAACCATAAGGGTAGACAGCTAAAATGCTCAGTTCTTCGTAAATTGGGAAAATCTAACGAGGCTATAACACTTATCGCCGACTCTTTAAAAATCGACCAATTTAATATTGGTTGTCGCTACGAGAGCTATATTATCGCATTAGCTAATGGCAATGAAGCTGAGGCTCTTGAGCTAAAAGCAGAGATTAAAACTATTATGCAAGGCTTGCCAAATAGCTATATGGAGTATGCTATCGACTATGCTAATGCTGGAATGTATAGCGAGGCTCTCGACTTTTTAGACTTCTTGTTAGAAGATGGCTCTGAAACCTATCCAATGGTATACTACTCTATCGGATATTTCAACTTCCTTTCAGGCAATCTATATGCAGCTAAAGAGGCTTACCAAAGAGCTGAAACAGTAGCTCCAGATTTCAGTTTCCCAAATAAAACAGAGGAGGTGTTGATGCTTAAAAACGCCATGGAGATAAATCCAGAGGGTGCAAAAGCGTTTTACTATTTAGGTAACTTCTGGTATGGTGCACGCCAATATAGTGATGCTATAGAGTGTTGGGAAGCGTCGGTAAAACTTGACGACAAATATCCTACTGCTCTTCGCAACCTATCGCTTGCGTATTACAACAAATCTAACGATAGCAAAAAGGCTCTTGAAACTCTTGAAGCTGCATTTTTGCTTGATACTACAGATGCACGCATCTTTATGGAGCTTGACCAACTATACAAAAAACTACGATACTCGCATGAGTATCGTATGGAGATGTATGAAAAATACAACTACTTGGTTGAAGAGCGTGACGACCTTTGCATCGAACGTATTACTCTTAAAAATCAGTTAGGTCTATATACTGAGGCTTACAACCTGCTTTCTAACCGTAAATTCCACCCTTGGGAGGGCGGCGAAGGTAAAGTTACTGGTCAATATATTATCTGCCGATTAGCTCTTGCAAAAATTGCTATCGAAAATGGTGAGTTCGAAAAAGCTATCACTCTACTAAAAGAGACAGAGCAATATCCTGAAAATCTTGGTGAAGGTAAGCTATCTACAACCGAAGAGAACGATGTTCACTACTTCTTAGCATTAGCTTATGAGGGATTGGGCGAAGCTGCGGAGGCTGAAAAATATTTCCGTCTTGCAACACTAGGTTCAAACAAACCAGCAATTGCCTACTACTACAACGACCAACAACCAGATAAGGTGTTCTATCAAGGTTTGGCTTGGGAAAAATTGGGTGAAAAGGCAAAAGCTACTGAGTGTTTCGAAAATCTTATCGCTAATGGTAAAGAACATTTGGGCGACTCTGTAAAAATCGACTACTTTGCAGTATCTCTTCCCGACCTACTAATTTGGGAGGACGATTTAAATAGCCGCAACCGCCTACACTGCAACTTCGTAATGGGTCTAGGTAATTTAGGTTTAGGAAATATTGCTGAGGGTAAAGAGTTTTTAGCAGAAGTGGCTAAAATCGATCTTAATCATCAGAATGTGATGTTTATCGGTAGCCTTTATTAAGGGCACTTCTAAAATCTAACTTTCGGAGCTTTAGAAGTTCCCTTAAAATAATATTAAGTAGTGTAAAACAATTATTGCCATATTCTTAATAGCACTCTTGGAGCGATATTTTTCACTATTAAATCTCAATATAGAACCACTATATTTTCGATTCAATAACAAAAAATCTCATCTCCAATAGCACTTTTAAAAATACACCAATAATTATTTTACCCTACTTATAAAAACAAATTAATATGAACAAAA
The DNA here is from genome assembly GCA_044433365.1 of Rikenellaceae bacterium. Classification (GTDB taxonomy): domain Bacteria; phylum Bacteroidota; class Bacteroidia; order Bacteroidales; family Rikenellaceae; genus CAMQVM01. Next base: position 1,421 of record JAWXTR010000124.1, on the reverse strand, counting down.
GAAAAACTTACTATCTATTTCTTATCTCATTGATTTCAGCAATGGGAGGATTACTGTTTGGTTACGACTGGGTTGTAATTGGAGGTGCGAAACCTTTTTATGAACCATTTTTTGGAATTTCTGCAAATCCAGCTATGCAGGGGTGGGCAATGAGTAGCGCACTGCTTGGATGTCTTGCTGGAGCTATACTTTCGGGTAGAGCAAGCGATAAATATGGTCGTAAAAAGATGTTGATAATTTCGGCATTCCTATTTATTTTATCTGCTATAGGTACAGGTGCTACCGATAGTTTTAATATGTTTATCGTGTATAGAATAGTTGGCGGTTTTGCTATTGGTGTTGCATCAAACCTATCGCCTATGTATATTGCTGAGATTGCACCTGCTAAAATGAGAGGTAGATTTGTATCACTCAACCAGCTAACCATAGTAATTGGTATCTTGGCTGCTCAAATTATTAATATGTTGCTTGCCGAACCTGTTGCAGATAATGCAACCATTCAAATGATTAAAGAGTCGTGGAACGGTCAGTTAGGTTGGCGTTGGATGTTCTGGATGGAGAATATTCCTGCTGCTATATTCTTTATCTTCTCGTTTGTAATACCTGAAAGTCCTAGATGGCTGATGATTAATGGTCAGAAAGAGAAAGCTCTTAAAATTATGGCTAAAATAATGAGCGACGAGCAGGTCGAGCAGGAACGTAAAGCACTAGAAGAGTCGTTAAATAGCGATAGCAATAGCGAAAGCGGAGGTTTACGTGCTATTTTAAAACCATCTATGCGTAAAGTACTTGTTATAGGTATTGTACTAGCTGTATTCCAACAATGGTGCGGTATAAATGTAATTTTTAACTATGCTCAAGAGATTTTTACCGCTGCTGGCTATGGTGTATCCGATATTTTGATGAATATTGTGGTTACTGGTGCTACAAATGTAATATTTACGGTTGTGGCTATGACACTTGTAGATAAAATTGGTCGTCGCCCACTTCTTTTGATTGGTGCAGGTGGATTATCTATCATATATATATTGATGGGTGCTGCCTACTATTTTGAAATTACTGGCGTTGCACTGCTAATCGTTGTAGTTGCTGCAATTGCTTGCTATGCTATGAGTCTTGCGCCTATTATGTGGGTTGTAATATCCGAAATTTTCCCAACTGCTGTTAGAGGTATGGCTATGTCGATTGCAACATTTGCTCTTTGGCTTGCTTGCTTTATTTTGACCTACACCTTCCCAATTTTAAATAGTACGTTAGGTGCAGCTGGCACATTCTGGATTTATGGTTTAATCTGTATCGGAGGATTTATATTTACATATAAAAACGTACCTGAAACAAAAAACAAATCGCTCGAAGAGATTGAAGAAGAACTTATTAAAGGGGAGTTCTAATACCTTTGCAAAAATAATATTAATGAGTAG
>JAWXTR010000123.1:0-7593 GCA_044433365.1 Rikenellaceae bacterium | reverse complement strand
GCGATATTTTTCACTATTAAATCTCAATATAGAACCACTATATTTTCGATTCAATAGCAAAAAATCTCATCTCCAATAGCACTTTTAAAAATACACCAATAATTATTTTACCCTACTTAGTGTATAGCAAATTCATAATTTATAATTCATAATTTATAATTAATCTCCGCTTTCAATACATGAAAAACCTAAAACAATGGGCACTACCAACTGCAATGATTATAGGTGCACTAACCTATCCATGGCTTAGTCAGTTAGCATTCTCTACCCCCTATCTAATCTCTACAATTTTAGTATTAACATTTACCAAAATGTCGCCCAAAGAACTGCAATTTTCACCACTGCATATAAAGTTGCTTTTAATTCAAATTTTAGGAGCAATCGCACTCTATTTTTTAATTGCACCACTAAACACAACTGTAGCACAAGGGGCAATGCTTTGTCTGCTTACCCCAACAGCAACATCAGCACCTGCGGTAACAAAAATGCTGGGCGGTAATGTAGCAATGCTCACCTCATACCTATTTTTATGTAATATTGTAGTGGCATTTGTAGCACCGTTGTTATTCTCATTAATAACCGACAACGATAGCTCAATTTTCATCTCATTTATCACAATTTTACGTAAAGTTGGTTCACTTTTAGTTATTCCTCTATTTTCAATTTGGGCAATAAGATTTTTACTACCTAAAATCCACTCACAAATTGCAAAATTCTCATTCCTTTCGTTCTATCTCTGGGCACTTGCTCTTATGATTGTAACAGCAAATACAGTCAACTTTTTTGTCACAGAAAAAGATGGCGACCACACCACCGAACTATTACTTTTGCTAAGTTCATTAATTTTGTCTATCTTGCAGTTCCAAATAGGACGAAAAATAGGACGAAAAAGCGGCGAAACCATCACTTTTGGACAAACCTTAGGGCAAAAAAACACCATTCTAGGAATTTGGATGGGGCAAACTTTCTTAAATCCACTTTCGTCGATTGCAATGGCAGGCTATGTAGTTTGGCAAAATTTAATCAATAGCTTCCAAATTTGGCAAAAAGAAAATCGGAATAAAACTTCTAAATAGAGACAATAATGATAACACACACTACCGAAATTAGAGTAAGATATGGAGAGGTAGACCAGATGCAATTTCTCTACCACTCTCACTACGTAGAATATTTTGATATTGCTCGTACCGAGCTAATTCGCTCACTTGGAATTACAAATAGAGAGCTTGAAGAGCAGGGCGTTATGCTTCCAGTGCTAAATGTAAATATAGACTACGGCACTCCCGCAAACTACGACGATTTGCTTACGATTCGCACCACTTTGCGTGAAAAGCCAAAGGTTAAAATCACGTTTCACTACGAAGTATTTAGAGGCGAAGAGCTTCTTACAACAGGTAGTGTAACCCTTGCATTTATGAATAGTGAGACAAAACGTGCTATCCGCCCCCCAAAACACCTTCTAGCCATTATAGAGCCATATTTTAAAGAGGAGAAATAGAGTTTGGCAGGAGTATACATACATATCCCCTTTTGTAGGGCACTTTGCAGCTACTGCAACTTCTATTTTACTCTATCTGAGCAGCGTAAAGAGCAGATGTTTAAGGCAATAGTAAAAGAGATTAAAGAGAGTGACGATTTTTTAGCAAAAAACGAAAAAATCAAGACTCTCTATATTGGTGGTGGTACGCCATCGCTTTTTACTGTCGATATGCTATCTACTCTTATCGAAAATGTAAAGCAGCGTTTCGAGGTTGACCACTTCCGTGAGGTTACAATCGAAACAAATCCAGACGATTTAACCCCCGATTATCTTCGTGCACTAAGCCAAACCGAATGTAACAGGCTTAGCATTGGTATTCAGAGCTTTAACGACGATATTTTAAAATTTCTTAACCGTAGACATGATAGCGTAGGAGCAATAAAAGCAGTAGAAGAGGCTCAAAAACAGGGTTTTAATAATCTTTCACTTGATTTGATTTATGGCATTGAGGGGCAAACGCTAGAGATGATTCAAAGCGACCTAAAAACTATGCTTTCGCTCGCTCCAACTCATATTTCGGCATACCACCTTACCATCGAAGAGCGTTCACTACTATGGAAAATGCTGCAAAGAGGCGAGATTTCACAAGTCGACGAGTCGGTTAGTGAAAGCCACTTCTCTTATGTATCAGAGCATCTTATCAAAGGAGGATTTGAACATTATGAGGTGTCGAATTTTGCAAAAAAAGGATATAAGGCACTCCATAACAGTGCCTATTGGGAGTCAATCCCCTATATAGGCTTTGGACCATCGGCGCACTCATTTAATGGTCAAAATATTAGGCGTTGGAACGTCGCTTCCAACCTTCGTTATCTTCGCTCCATTGAGTCGGGTGAGTGCCAATACGAAACCGAGACCCTATCGATTACCGAGCGAGTAGACGAAGAGATAATGACACGCCTACGCAGCAACAAAGGAGTAGATTTGGATATGATAGCCGCAAAATATGGAGCAAATTTTGTAACTGAAATCATGAGCAGTGCCAAACCATTTATAAAATCTAATCTACTAATTTTTGAAAATAATATTTTAAGAATCGAACCTAAAAATTTTCTTAAATCTGATTATATTATTGGTAAACTTTTTCTTTAAAGTGGCTTTTAAGGCGGATTGGCAAAACCCTTTTTGCGAATCTCCTTGTGTAGAGACGTAGCCCTGCTACGTCTGTAACAACAGTAAGTTATTGTTTTAAAAATAGTTTTTAGGAACAAATCGGGGTTGTTTTACAGACGTAGCAGTGCTACGTCTCTACTGCTGCTAGCGGAAACAAATTTTAAGAATGACCCTGCAAACATTGATTGCAAACCTAATCCACAAGGTAAAACTGCAAAAAGAGTTTTGCTAATTAATTACCGTTTCAGCCTCCTCGAAATTTTCATCTAAAATTTCATTATCATCAAAATAGTCATCATCATCATACTCACTATCAAGAAGAGTAAGATAGATTTCACGAGAGACATAAGAGTCGGTTGCGGCGTATGTTATTTGCTGCTCTGTAAGAGTTTTGGCACTCCAGTTGCTAAGGCGTTGTGCTTTAGATAATTTTCTTCCTAACACTATAGCTGTAAGTTTTTTAAGGCTTTTCTCCTCAATGCCATAGTCGATAGCTATTTTTTGGAGGTCGACAAACCCTTCTGGAGTAAATTTTACAATTTCTTGTAGTTTACGAATATCCTCTTTTATATCAGCCCCGACTTTAATAATACTTTTTGAGCGAAGTAGTCTTACTACTCTATTTGACAACTTTATACGATCGACTCTAAAAAGAAAAGTTTTTTCATCACCGCTTAATTGAAGAAGTGAGAGAGGATAATTTACCCCTTTTTTAAAAGAGGGGCGAGTTTCGGTGTCAAATCCCAAAACCGAACATTGTGAAAGATAGTCAGCAGCAAAATCATGGTCATTGTTGTCAACAACTATAACTTCTCCTTCGCACCATGCCGAGAGAAGCTCTAGTATTTCGTCGTTCTCTATTTTTGCTCTAAATTTTGCCATTTTTTTTGCTTGTATTTACCTATTTTAGAACTTTAAAACTTCGCCTAAAGTACTCTCTTTTTTATTAAAAAATTTAGGCTCTCCTTTATAGAATAGGCTAGAGTTTGTAGAGGCTTTAGCATCTAATTTTTCGCTAGAGGACACATAACACTCTGCGTTTGTTTGCGTCTTTGCTGTAACCACTCGACTATCAAGCATACTACAGTTTACAGATGCTGCACTGCTCGAATCTACTGTTAAGTAGTCTGTTTTTCCACTTAAAGTGACAACAGAACTAGAGCCAGTCACACGTACATCTTCACTATCAAGATTTAGGCTCACTACGCTATTTGTACGAGCATTTATGGTGAAAATTTCTGATTTTATCACATCCTTTGACAATATTTTAGCACTGCTTCTACAATCTACTGTCTCTAAATCGGTGTAGTAAAGGGTAACTTTTGCCGAAACTGTCTCTTTATTAGAGCCAAATTTTAGTGGTTCTTTTAAGAAAAAATCTACTTTATTGCTAGAGATTGTCCACTCCAATTTATCTGCTGCTACACCTGTTATTTCTGCTTCAAAACTAGGTGTATCGCCTTTTACCAATGTTAATTCTATATTTCCAACTACAGAAATAGATTTAAAATCGGTCAGTTTATTTTCCACTTTATTTTGCGCATATATATTGCATAAAGAGAATATTAGAAGTAGTGTTGATATTAGATGTCTCATATATAAAATTGTTTAGTTTTGTAAATTTATAATAAAAAGCCAAAATACAGCTCTTGGAAAAATTTTAACAAAATTAATAATAAAATTGGTGTTATCCAAATTTTAACATAATATCTATCAAAATGCGAATAGAGGTTTGAAAATATATGGGGAGTTCTTTTAAGCCATTTTTATATTGTAATTTAGTCAAAAAATATTATTTTAATTTCCAAAATCTATATTTTTTGATTAGATTTGTACTCTTAATACGAAAATAGAGAAATGAACGAGATAGAAAATTTATTACAGTTCGATAAAGAGCATATTTGGCATCCATATACCTCAATGATAAATCCTCTTCCTGTTTACCTATGTAAAAGGGCAAAAGGGTGTTATATTTATCTTGAGGATGGAAGAAGATTGATAGAGGGGATGTCGTCATGGTGGTGTGCAGTGCATGGCTACAACAATCCTCGCCTAAATAGAGCTGCAAAAAATCAGCTTAGAGATATGTCGCACGTAATGTTTGGTGGCTTAACTCACAAACCTGCAATTGAGCTTGCTCAAATATTAATAGAGATGCTTCCAGGCGATATTGACCGTATTTTCTATAGTGATAGTGGTTCTGTTGCTGTTGAAGTAGCACTTAAAATGGCTATTCAATATCAATTTGCTAGAGGAGAGTATGACAAAAACAAAATTGCAACTATTCGTGGTGGTTATCATGGCGATACATGGCACGCAATGAGCGTTTGCGACCCAGAGGGTGGCATGCACTCTCTTTACAATGGTAGATTATCGGCGCAATATTTTGCTCAAATCCCTCAGTGTGGTTTCTACGATGAGTGGGATGAGAGTGATTTTGATTCTATGGCAGAGGTTCTCGATAAAAATCACAAATCGCTTGCAGCGGTGATTTTAGAGCCTATAGTTCAGGGGGCAGGAGGTATGCGCTTCTATAATCCACGTTATCTTCAAAAATTACGTAAAAAGTGCGACCAATATAATATTCTTCTTATTGCCGATGAAATAGCAACAGGCTTTTACCGAACTGGTGAGCTTTTTGCTTGTAACTATGCCCAAATAGTTCCCGATATAATCTGTATGGGTAAAGCTATTACAGGTGGGTTTATGTCGTTTGCTGCTACTGCTACTACTCCAAAAGTGGCAGATACAATTTCGTCAACTTCGCCTCACTCTTTTATGCACGGTCCAACTTTTATGGCAAATCCTCTTGCAGCAGCTGTTGCTCTCGAGAGTTTAAAGATGATAAAAGAGGGAGATACACAAAAACGGGTTAAAAATATAGAGAGAATAATGCAACAAGAGCTTTCGAAAGCATCTAAATTCGAGAGTGTGAAAGAGGTACGAGTGCTTGGGGCAATTGGGGTAATAGAGATGAAAGAGAGCGTTGATATGGCTACAATCCAGCGTAAATTTGTCGAAAATGGCGTTTGGGTTCGTCCTTTTGGTCGTTTGGTCTATATTATGCCGCAATATATTATTTCAGACACCGTTTTACGTAAGCTCTGTCGAGCATTGGTAAAGGTTGTTAAGTAGATGTGTTGATTTTTTGAAATCAGAGTATTGGGAGTTCTAATTTCTGGATTTTGAGAAATTTTTAATTTTAACAGTAATATTTTTTTGAATGAAAAAAACATTAATTTCAATAGTTGTTCTATTTACTACTATTTCGTGTGGAGGAAGTAGTGAGAGTAGTGGTGTAGAGGTTGTAAATAGTGAGGCTATAGAGCTATCTTTAAAGAATGATTCATTGCAAAGCGAGATACTTTTGAGAGATTCTATAATGAACGATGCACTCTTTACAATAAGTGATATTTCTGCTACACTTTCGGCAATTAAGACCAAAGAAGGGGTTTTGATGAAAGATGTAGAGGTTGGGAAATCGACTAAAGAGCAGATTAAAGAAGATTTAGATATTCTCTCTAATATACTTGATGAAAAGACGGTTAGTTTTAATGCCCTAAGAGGTGCTATGGCAAAACTGACCGATGCAAATATTGAAATTGAGGGGTTACAAAATTTGGTTAACCAATTAGAAAGAGAGCTTCGTGAACGTAATGAGACTATAAATCTTCTTAAAGCAAATATAAACAACCTAAAAGAGCAGGTAAAAGAGCTAAATGAAGATTTAGAGCTGATGACAAGCGAAAATGAGCTTCTAAAAGCGACAATAATAGAAAATGTAGAGGATATGAACAGAGGTTACTACATTACGGGTGAAGTTAAAGAGCTTGTCGAAAGTGGCATTTTAATACAAAAAGGCACAATAGTGCGTAGTTACGAAATAAACCCTGACCTTGATATGTCGAAATTGGTTCAAATAGATATTCGTAATTTGGATAAACTCGACATAAAAGGTAGAGATATTAAGGTTATTGGCAAATTTGCCACCAACACCTATACCCTTATTGATGGACGAGAAAAAAAGAGTGTAGAGAGTATTATAATTGATGATAAAGAGGAATTTTGGCGAGATTCTAAGGTTTTGGTTATTACTTATAAGCGTTAGAGGTTAGAGGTTAGAGGTTAGAGGTTAGAGGTTAGAGGCTCGGAGATAGAGAAGCACAGCTATCAAATGGGCGTTACGGCATTAGAAAGTTATAGACTTTGAGACTCAACGTCTATACGTCTGTAATCGAACTCTGCAATTATGAATTACGCCAATAAAGGTTTGAAAAACCTTCTTCCGCTTTTAGCGAGCGGAGCGAAGCCGTGAGCGAAAGCGAACGATTTTTTGCCAGCCCAAAGGGCGTGCTTTTTCTAAAAAAGCATTAAAAAAAGTTATTTTTTTACAACTCTGATTGCAAAAATAAGTAGGGTAAAATAATTATTGGTGTATTTTTAATAGTGCTATTGGAGATGAGATTTTTTGCTATTGAATCGAAAATATAGTGGTTCTATATTGAGATTTAATAGTGAAAAATATCGCTCCAAGAGTGCTATTAAGAATATGGCAATAATTGTTTTACACTACTTAGCTCAAAATAGCTCAAAAATTTCAAACCTTTATTCGCATGAATTATGAATTGCAATTAGTGGCTCGGCTGTAGAGACGTAGCCCTGCTATGTCCAGATTTGGATTTGGATTTGGTTTGGCAAATACAATTTTGTTTGCCTTAGTAAGCTCATTTTGCTTTGCAAAATTCAATTTTAGACGTAGCAGGGCTACGTCTCTACTGCTATGAGCAGAAACAGATTTTGTGAGGGAAATCCGCAAAAAAGGTTTTGCGAATTCTAAGACTTTTCCAAATAAAAAAGCAGTTTTTTTTAATAAAATTATATTTTTTGCAAAAATATAATAATTTAGGTTTTTTTAGACATAAGAGATTACCGGTAGAAAG
>JAWXTR010000122.1:0-7778 GCA_044433365.1 Rikenellaceae bacterium | reverse complement strand
CAAAGATTGTCATGATTTATCGGTTGGTACACCTCCAATTAACAGTCATCATATCGACTTTATGTCGCAAGTACAAGTTGGAGGATATGTTCGTGACCTTCGTAAATATCGTGATGTAATCGGTGTTACTGGAGATATAAATGAGGCTCACTGGAACTATTTGATGGATATTTTGGAGCAGATGATTTCGCAAAGTACCCACTACACCACTAGAGCAGAGACTAATGACTTCCTACACCGTAGCCAATGGGCAGTAAACTTCAAAGGCATGAACGGTATGATTCGTACCGTTGTGTCGGGCAATGCAGATAAGGCTGTTGAGCTACTTTCGGGCGATGTGTTTAGCAAAGCTGTAACGGTTGTTATGGAGAGTCCATCTGCCGACGAACTTTATGAGAGAATGAGCGAGGATACAACCTCAATTTTTGTTGTAAAGGTTAAAAATGCACGTATCAACCACTATACAGGCGATCATTGGTTCCCTCTTCTTACTCGTCTTATAATTGTAGACGATTCGAAAGAGTCGAGAAGCTCTAACACTTCGCTAGTGTTCTGTTTCCATAATGGAATAATCAATACACTAAATAAAGTACACACCAAAAAACTTGGTTCGCCAGCAAATACACAGTTAAATTTAAGATTGATTCTTGAGAATGTAAACTCTACATTCTTAAAAGAGTTTCGTGAGAAAATTGAGCTTCAAATTGGTGAATATGCAAAAGAGATTGATGGTTTCTTAAAAGGAGACTGCGGCGATGATGCAGCAAAACGCATTATGCTGTTTAAATTAGACTCTTTCTCTCGTCAAGTTGTAAAAGATAAATATTCGCTTGAAAAACTACGTGATTTTGTATTTTTCTTAGAAAATTGTCATAAAAAAGAGAGCCAACAACTTCAAACTCTTGAGCTTATCGAAGAGTTTGAGGCTCGTATGAATAGCTATTTCTATGGAGGCAACAAAAATATTGATATTATCACAATCCTTGAGGGTGGTGGACGTAACCAAATCAGAACATTTGGCGACTATCTACGTCAAAAGCAGTTTGTCAACATCAAAGAGAGCATTTGCAATGCTTGTTCTTTAATTTTAGATGTTATACCTACTGGATATGAGCGCACGCTTAAAAATCACTTCCACAAAAACTTTGGTATTAATCTGTTTGCAGAAAAATATCAAGAGTATTTGAAAAAAATAGGCAAAGAGGCTGACAACAAAGGTCGTTACGAAAAATTCTTAATAGATTTAGGTATCCGTGACAAATATTTTGCACTATCTGACGACAACCGCAATATAGTAAAAAACTTCCTTTCATCGCTTGGAAATATTGAGCAAACTTCGATTACTGATGCTGCTCAAATGATTATTCGTGACCTACTTTTCAATCCAAATGGTTCGCCAAAGCCATATATAATTTATAATGGTCAACAGGCGTGGGAGTATAAAGATTTGCTTCCAGACGACTGTTTCGATATTAACCCGTTTGATATTGAGATTGAAAATCTTCCTGACGGTCGTTTAGCTTATGAGCGACTTGCCGACAAACTAAAGCGTATTAAATCTACTTTAGCTCTTTTTGATGATAGCGGTTCGCTTTGGGATTTGTTTTGTGAAAATACAACAATCGTAATTAACGATCCGAACAATCCTACAGGCTATTCAGACTACAATACTGAGGCGGTAAACAACTTTCTGACATTCTTAAATAGCTCAAAAATTACGCTATTTTTGGATGAGGCGTATGCTGAAAGTGTGAAGTTGGCAGATAAAAAAATGCCAAAATGGCGCACAATTTCACGTTATATCCTTAATAATATTTCGGCACAATCGAAAATTAAGGCTATTTCGTCGCTGTCGACTACAAAAAATCTTGCTGCTACAGGTGAGCGTCTAGGTGCAATAGCAATTACTCCAGCTGCTGCCGATTTTGGCAAATATTGCCGTAAGTGTAATGGTGCCGACCATGGTAACAACAACTCTCTACTTATGTTAAACAACATTTTAGACACTGCACAAGTGGCTAAAAGCATCAAAGATAGAGTTGAAGTTGAGCTACCTAAAAATGCCTCACGTTCAAAAATTAAAAAGACAATTATAAACTTTATTACATCGCAAGTAGAGGAGACAAACCGCTATAATGAGATGAGTAAAGCCACTCGCCAGCTACATCGTAGTGCTGGTTTTGAGGGTTCGCCACTATATATCTTCCTTTTAGATGAACTTATTGCGCTTGATAAATTAGATGTACTTGGACTTCCTGATGACTTTAAATATAAAGACGAACCGTTCTTTATCTACTACCAAAATAAGTTGGTAGAGAACCTTAATCTATATCGTATCAACAAAAACTTCCGTAGCGAGTCGTTAAAACGCTTAAAAGCCACAAAAGAGATTGCTAAGCGACTGATTACAGGCGATGTAGCTAAAGAGTTTGAGATGATTGACTCTGATGGTTCATATCTATTCAACTTTAAGTTAATTGGTGAATATTCATATCCCGATTTACTGATTTTCTGTCGTGAACTTGCTTCACATCGTGGTGTTGCAACTGTTCCATACTCTACAGGTTTGATTCGTTTCTCGCTTGGAGGCTATATCAAAGCTACTAAAGATGGAATGAAGGTGTTGACACTTGAAATTGAAGATGCATTCAATATGGTGATAAAATATTGGATGAAATTTGTGGCTCTACGTCGTGATAAAGCAAACAAAGAGGTCGAAAGCTCTACTTTGATGGCTCAAATCCTACAATGTCCAAAAGATCAGGAATTTATTGATGCTGTTACAGAGGATTATGCACTCTCTAAAAACTACACTAAAGATAAGGCTCCATCGCTACTTATTCGTGATGTGCGTTCGCTATACCACACTTCACCAGAGAAGAGTGGTGTGACAATTACCACAATTGGACGAAGCAAAAACTCAGTAATTGAGCTTCATGGAGATATTATTGGTTCGTGTAAAGATGTTTACGAATTTATCGGAAGCCACGCCTTTACAAAAATATACGAAAATCTGCTTGCGCAGGTGTATAAGCGTGTGCCATCTATTGCCGACCTTGATTTCAACACTGTTAGCTCTCGTTATAGCAAAGCTATAATACTCAAATATATTACAAACAAAAAGACTTTCCAACCAAATCAACACGTTCTCGACTCTCCAGAGCAGATGAACATAATGCGTGAGATTTTGGTTGAGATGGAGAACCTACTATTTGCAGATAGCAAAATGAAAATTCTTGCAATCACTGCAACAGGCAATCCAGACCTTGACAAGGCAAAATTGGAGGGTTTAAACTCTATTTTAAAGAAATTTATTCGTGAAATTCTGCTTCACTTCAACCTACCTTTCGAAAAAGAGTCGTTGGAGCCAAGCCGTAAAGAGATTATTGAGACAGCAGGTATCTGTTTTGAGGATGTAACGGGAATTAAACTTTCGGAGCTTAATCTTAACATCTGGATTGATGAGTTTGTAAGAAATCTTCGTGAGCTTCCAAGCTACAAAAATAGTTCGCTATCTCAAGTTAGTTTTGGTGCAATTATCGATATGATTGATGATGGTTTAAACCATGCTCAAACCACAACAGACAAAATTTTGTATCTATATCTTCTAAACAACGACGATTCATTCTACAAAATGATTTGCGATCGTCTACAGTTTTTTAGCGGAAAGGTGGATAGTTGTGATGATGCTGAGATGAAGATGTTTACTGAGGAGTTTATCAAAAGCATCCTTCCAAATCAGCTTAGCGAGGTAAATCGCTACATTATGCGTAAGAAAGATATAAAAATTGCTGAGAGCGAGATTTATGCAGTTACTCGTAAGGTGGTTAGATTCTATATCAGCATGATTAAGCGCACAAAAGGTACAAACTACTACAATCGCTATGCTCATACGCTTGTTCGTCTTGTTGAGACAGAGTTTAAGAAACAAAACTCTAGTGTAAACGAGATGGTACAGCACGGTATCTCTATCTACAAAGGTTTCAAGATGGAGGATAAGAGCATTGCACAGTATGATGGTGGCAAAATTGAGTGGATTAACGAGATGATGACCAAGTGCGGTGTAATTAGTGCAGAGCAGCCTGTTCAAGAGCATACTCGTATTGTTACCGATGCTAAAAAACGTGAATATCCATTCCATAAAATTGATAGAGTTGAGCCATCTGAGCTAGATTCTGTTCAGGTTAGTGATATGTCGGCTATAGAGTTTGCAAAATATATCGACCTTCGTCCAGATTCTTCGTTCTTTACAGATAGGTTGCGCCGTTTTGTGGCAAATATGGACTCTGACGACTATCGTTGTAAGGTGGTAAAACATGGCATCGTTAAAGAGCTTGTAATTTTCCAAAAAGGGTATCTAAAATATCTTACAGACAATTATCGCCTTAACCACACCGAATATATAAGCCTTAACGATATTAAAAACTTCGTTCCAGATTGTATCTCACTTCTTGGAGCACCCGAAAAGCTAATTTCGTTCCCACAAATTGGTTATTTTGATATTAAAGGTCCAAAAGGTAATATCAAAACTATTATCACACCTCTAAAATCAGAAGCTGACTATTTTGGTGACGTTAAAAAGCCACGTCTTACTATTATCAATGAGAAGGTGAAAGAGATTGGTGGTAATCCTCGTCATGGCTCTATGTTTATGGTGGAGGAGAACGACGGTAGCCTGTTTGGTGTTGAGATTAATGGTGATAGCGGTGTTGGTAAGAGCGAAATGATTGCAGCGTTTATACTTCGCTGGCTTCGCAATAATCTTGAGGGTATTCGCTCTGTTAAGATGATTGCTGGCGATATGTATCATGAGTTCCAAGATGCTAATGGCAATCTTTACGGTATCGGTACTGAGGTGGGCGACTTCTCTCGTACTACCGATTTCGACCCTGACTACATCAAATATTACAAATCTCTATTTGAAAGCTCTGCCGATAGTAATGTTGAGGATTTAAACTCTCGTAGTACTGTTAGTGGTCTTTGCGATATTACAATGCCTTACAAAATTGATATTATGCTTGCCGCAGGCAACTACTCTAAGCAAGAGGCCGGTATTACACGTGTCGACAACCCTGAGAACTTTATGTTCTATCTCGATGCACACGGTGAACGTAAAGAGAAGGCAACTAGTGGCGATGGTCCTAACTTCTATCGCACACTAAAACGCTATACTGCCGACAAAAATATCGTAAATCTAATTGCTCGTCACGGTAACTACCTTGATGATATTTTAGATTGGGAGCTTTCGCCTATCGATAAGCAATATTACCTATGCTCTTCATACAAATTGATTGACAAAATTGATATTGTAGAGGTTGTAGAGAATATTTTTGTAGGTCACTCGTTTACTCGTGATGATATTCGCTACACAATAGAGTCTGTTTCGTTTGATATGATTCAAAATCGCTTTATTGCCTCTGTTTCAAATATAGAAACCACTATTATAGATGGCATAGAAGAGTCTGTAACAACCGCTCTTTCAGATATGACAATCGACCGTAAGATGTTTAGCGCAATGTTTGATGCTATTGCAAGTACACCTGGTGGTCAGCCATTTATTGCAGAAGAGGGGCAAGTCGAGGCTGTTAAAAATCTTGTAAGCTGTCTACGTGGTGGTAAAGATGGTAATGGAGGTGCACGTAATATTCAATGCGGTATTCTTTCTACAGAAATTGGCAAGAAAGGTCGTGAAATTACAGGTCCTCAAAAGGCTGCTGCGGCTCTTAAACGTATGATTCAAGAGGTTCGAATTAATCGCCCAGAGATTAACGACGGGAAAATTAAAGTTAAACGCCTACTTAACGAAAAATATCACCATATCTTTGGCGGTAAGCTAAATAGTGATGAACTTTGGCGTTATAACTTCTACCTATATCAATTAGAAAATATGCGTAAGAGCGATTTAAGACGTATGGACAACATTAATGAGAAGGTTGATATTACAAATCTTATCGATTTTACTCCATGTAACCCAGAAAAAGAGTTTAGTCCGCTGCTTATCTCTCCAAATCTAAATATTGAGCTTAGTAGCTTTGGCGAAACTTATGAGGAGCTTATGAGCTTCCCTAATTATGGTGATTTTGCTGAAGAGTTTGCAAATCGTATGGAATCGCTTTATATTACAGATGGTTATAGTAGCGAAACAAACATTAATAATATGATTGCGCAGCTATTACTGCTTGAAAGCTACATCAATACTGACGATTTGGCTCGTGGTAGTGTTATTGAAAAGGTTAACCGTGAAACTATCGCTGCTGCAAAATATGCAGTTGTTAAATTCTTAGATAGCAAACGTCCTTCACCTGTAAAACCTACTACAAAAAGCAGTGCAAAAGCAGCTGTAAAGAGTCCAAAAACTACTGCTACGCCTCCTACTACTGTAGAGGTTGAGAGCAGCGATAAGATAATTAGCTAAAAGGGGCTAAATAACCGCCACTACAATGAGGGTGACCCAAAACAAAAGTCCTTAAAATAGACAAACAAGTGGGTGACCCACAATCAAAAATCCAGACCATCACCCTTGCTCATAATCGTTGTGAGTGGGGTAATGGTCTGGATTGTTTAATTTTAAGTAAATTTCTTTTCTTTTGAGTCACCCACTTGTTTGTATAAAATGGGGGCTTTAGGATCACCATTTTTAGAGATTTTGCATGCATCTAACTGCCTATATATCAACTTGATAGTAGTTTTGCGAACGACCCAGCAGTAGAGACGTAGCCCTGCTACGTCTAAAATCGAATTTTGCAAAGCAAAATGAGCTTACCAAAAAAACAAATAAAATTAATTTGCCAAGCCAAATCCAAACCCAGACGTAGCAGGGCTACGTCTCTACAGCCGAGCCACAAATTTTAATTCGCAAAAACCAATTTTACGAATTTACCTTTAAAGAGAATTTATAAAAGCTATCAAAATCTAGAATTTAGAACCCCCTAAAATTACTTATGGCGAACGATAAGTTCTTTTTCTAAATCGGCAATAGAGTAGCCTTTTGAGATAAGTAGCACTAAAAGGTGGTAGATTAAATCAGATGCTTCGTATAGTAGACGTTCGTCGTTGCAAGCTATTGCCTCGATAACTGTCTCTACAGCCTCTTCACCCACTTTTTGAGCCATTTTATTTACACCTTTATTGAATAGGTGTGTGGTGTACGAACCCTCTGGCATTTCTGCTTTACGACCTTGAATCACCGCTTGTAGTTCACGAATAAAACCTATAGAATCGTCGCCACCAAAGCAGCTACGACTACCTGTGTGGCACACATTTCCTACAGGTACAACTTTAATTAGCAAAGTATCTGCATCACAATCTTTTGATATTTCGCAAATATTCAAAAAATTACCGCTTGTCTCGCCTTTAGTCCAAAGACATTTGCGAGTGCGACTATAAAAAGTTACCTTTTCAAGCTCAATTGTTTTTGCATATGCCTCACGGTTCATATAGCCTAACATTAATACTTGTAGGTTGTTAACATCCTGAACAATAACAGGAATTAAGCCATCCGACATTTTATCGAAATCTAGCTCATCGATTGATGTAACATTATTAATCATATATTTAATTTTTAGTTTATTGTTAAACTTAAATTTTGTAAATTCCCTTAAAGGTTCTCTTTAAAAGCGGCTTCTGAGTTCGATTACAGACGTTAAGGCTACAGACGTTAAGACTACAGACGTTGAGACCCAACGTCTCTACAGTCCTAACCTCTAACCTCTAACCTCTAACCTCTAATCTCTAACCCCTAACCTCTAACCTCTAATCTCTAACCTCTAACCTCTAAC
>JAWXTR010000121.1:0-7835 GCA_044433365.1 Rikenellaceae bacterium | reverse complement strand
TTTACCACCTACTGGCATTGTACGAGAGAAGTCAGAGCAGTAGCCTGTAGTCGACCAAGCACCAGCATCAACAAGCATTAAACGACCCTTTTCGAGGATACCATCATGAGAGTGGTTGTGAAGAGTTTCGCCATGTTGAGTGACTATATTATGGAAAGATACTCCCTTACCTTTAGAGAGCGCAATACCCTCGATAACACCAGCAATTTCACGCTCAGATACGCCAGGGCGACACATCTCCATTGCCTTTTTGTGCATTTCATAGCCAGTGTAAGCAGCTTTTGTAATTTCGTCAATCTCTAGCTCGCTCTTAATCTCACGTAACGATACAACAGCATGAATAAGCTCAAGAGATACATAACGAGATACATTATTTACATCAACCCCAGTTAGCTTATTAAGTAAAATGGTGTGCTCAGCACGATAAGGAGGTAAAAAATGAATTTTACGACCCTGTTTGATAGCTAAATCAACAACTTTATAAAGTGCTTTACTCGACCATGTAGATTTCACACCCACCTCTTGCGCCATCTCGCTAAGAGTCGGAAGATGTCCCATCCAGATAATATCATCTACCGATGGATCGTCACCATAGATACAATCAGTATCGGCATCAACATCTAAAACTCCAACATAATCGGCATGATCTAATCCGAAAAAGTAGGAAAAATTGCTGTCTTGAATAAAATGAAACCCATTTGCTGGGTAGTTCATAGGTGCTTCACTGTTACCCAAAATCAACACTAAGCCATGTTTAATTTTGCTTCTCAGAGCGTTACGACGCTCAATATAAATCTCCTTGTTAAACATAAAAATATGGTTTTGTGATATAAACTCTAAAAGGTTACATCTTTTTAATAAATAACGTAAAAAATGGCGTAAAACTTATAAAAAAACAAAAAATTTCAAAACTCATAAATTATGCCAATAAAGGGCATGAAAAACCTTCTTCCGCTTTTAGCGAGCGGAGCGAAGCCGTAAGTGAAAACGAACGATTTTTACCAGCCCTCTGGGCGTGTTTTTTCTAAAAAAGCATTAACAAAAGTTATTTTTTTATAACTCAGATTGTGAAAATAGCTCAAAATAGCTCGAAAATTTCAAACCTTTATTCGCATAAATTAGAAAACTCCCTAATAAACTCTAAACCCAACTCTGTTATCTTATATCCTTGATTTGGAGCTTTTGGCTTATCGTTAATTCTATTGATATATCCTAAATCTATCATCTTATTAATAATCCTATAATTAGAAGATTGATGAGAGAGGTTAATAATTGGGAATATCTCTTTACTACTTAAACTTTCGACTTTAGAAAGTCCAAGCAAAATTTTTATTATGCGCCCGTTATCAATATTCTTTTCTTTTTTTACTTTGTTAGTTTTATCGTCAGAATCGGTAACATTGTTACTTACTTTGTTAGTTTTATCGTCAGAATTGGTAACATTGTTACTTACTTTGTTAGTTTTATCGTCAGAATCGGTAATATTGTTACCTACTTTGTTAGTTTTATCGTCAGAATCGGTAATATTGTTACCTACTTTGTTAGTTTTATCGTTAGAATTGGTAACATTGTTACTTACTTTGTTAGTTTTATCGTCAGAATCGGTAATATTGTTACCTACTTTGTTAGTTTTATCGTTAGAATTGGTAACATTGTTACCACTGTTATTAATAAAACCATCGGATTGAATATTTAATTTATCATTAATTTTATTAGAAATATTGACAATAACATCAAAAACAGTAATTTTATTAATAGAAAAATCAGCTTTCCCATTTCCGTTTTCTTCTAGTTCAAATTCTACTCTTGAAACACCTCTATTATATTTATTAACATATTTTAAGTACTTCATTGCAAGAGCAATAACTGGGTTACGGTAGTCATTTACAGTAGGAAAATTATCAGGTCTAGCATTACCATACAAACCACCAGCGTTTGAAATTTCTATTCTATCATTGTATTCATAAATTTTAATAGGAGAATTAGATTGATAATCTCGGTGCATAACAGCATTCATTATTAATTCTCTCATAGCCCATTGAGGATAGTTATATACAGTCTTTTCCTTTAGTACCGTAATTGGTATTGGATATTTTTTTATCAAACTTATATTAACAAAACTATCTAGCTCTGGCAATAATTTGACTAATGGACCTTTAAATTCGTGTTCATTAATTATATCTGCACTATTATTTATTCCATCAAATCTTACATATTGTATATATGCACCAAACATAAAGTAAGTTGGATCTTTACCAAAAAGAATAATTGCTGCGTATGTTGGACAGTTATAACCCATATCGTAGAGATGAAGGGCAGTCATCTGTTCTTTAATACTACGAGTGTCCTCAATTAACACCTCTTCAGTTATTGTTAATGGAAGATAATCATTTAAAAATAATTTCTGTTCTATATCATCTAATGTTGCACTTTTACATGGATAAGAGTCGTAAGTTGCATAAAATTTACTTGCTCTTTCTGATAAAACTCTCTCTTCTTCTATAGAAGCAAAATCTTTTCTTGCCCCTACTCTGATATATGTTCTTCCTCGATAACGTACAGGAGCTAACATAGAAGGTGTCACTTCAACAACCAATACATCGCCATTATCGAAAGAAAAAGATTCGACATTCATCACTGGAATAGGTAGGATATTACCATCTGAGCGAATTGCAGATATCTTTTGATTAAGCTCATCATTGCATTTCAAACCAGAGAGAGAACCATCATCATAAACACCCAGTAATAAATAACCTTTTTTTCCGCTTCCAGCCATATCATTAGAAAACGCACAAATAGCTTGACAAAACTTATCCATATTGCTAGTGGAGATAGTTTTTTCAATTCTATATGTTTCGTCGCTATTTATTAATTTAATTAACTCCTCTTTGGTTATCATACCTAACACACTTTATTTCAACAAAAATAATAATTATTTGTTTTAAAACAAATAAAAAAAGGAAATTCTAAGTAGGGTAAAATAATTATTGGTGTATTTTTAAAAGTGCTATTGGAGATGAGATTTTTTGCTATTGAATCGAAAATATAGTGGTTCTATATTGAGATTTAATAGTGAAAAATATCGCTCCAAGAGTGCTATTAAGAATATGGCAATAATTGTTTTACACTACTTAAAGCTAATTTTCAGAATTTCCTTTTTATGGGAACTTCTAAAATCTCTCAAAATTCAGAATTTAAAAGTTACCTATACTACTTCTGATCAAGTTTTGCAATATTTTCGGCAATCTCTTCGTCTGTTACAACATGGTTGATAAGGTCGCCAGAAAGATATTTTTCGTATGATGCCATATCTATAAGACCGTGTCCAGATAGGTTAAATAAAATAACTTTTTCCTCGCCTGTTTCGATACATTTTTTAGCTTCGTCGATAGCTGCTGAGATTGCGTGACACGACTCTGGAGCAGGTACAATGCCCTCAGTGCGAGCAAACAGACACCCAGCTTCAAAGCTATCAAGTTGTTTTATGTCTACTGCTTCAATTAAGCCATCTTTTAAAAGTTGTGATACAATCACACCTGCACCATGATAGCGTAGACCACCAGCGTGGATGCTAGCAGGAGTAAAATTATGACCTAAAGTATACATCGGAAGAAGCGGAGTGTAGCCAGCCTCGTCGCCAAAGTCGTAACGGAACACACCCTTAGTAAGTTTAGGGCATG
Source organism: Rikenellaceae bacterium (assembly GCA_044433365.1). Classification (GTDB taxonomy): domain Bacteria; phylum Bacteroidota; class Bacteroidia; order Bacteroidales; family Rikenellaceae; genus CAMQVM01. The sequence goes on along the minus strand of JAWXTR010000121.1, from coordinate 4,155 downwards.
AAGCAGGTTCAGCAGCGATAAAACGTGTTTTTTTGCCCTCTAAAAAATTATTTCGTAGGAAAGGGAATGAAATACCACTAAAGTTAGAACCACCACCAAAACAACCAATTACAACATCAGGATATTCTCCAGCCATTTCCATCTGTTTTACAGCCTCTTGACCAATAACTGTTTGGTGTAAACTAACATGATTTAGAACCGAACCAAGCGTATATTTACAGTTTGGAGTACCCATAGCAAGCTCAATAGCCTCAGAGATAGCAATACCTAGCGAACCTGGGCTATTAGGGGTGTCGGTAAGGATTTTACGACCAGCTTTTGTAGACATAGATGGTGATGGAATCACTTGAGCACCATAAGTTTGCATAATCGAACGGCGATAAGGTTTTTGTTCATAGCTAACCTTTACCATATATACCGCAAGCTCTAAATCAAAAGCACGAGTCGCATACGAAAGTGCTGCACCCCACTGACCAGCACCAGTTTCGGTTGTGATATTTGTTACACCTTGAATTTTATTGTAGTATGCCTGTGGAATAGCAGAGTTGATTTTATGTGAACCAATTGGGCTAACACTCTCATTTTTAAAATAGATATGAGCAGGTGTACCAAGAGCCTCTTCAAGACCGTAAGCACGTACTAAAGGTGTACAGCGATAGTTTTTGTAAAGCTCACGTACTGGCTCTGGAATTTCGATATAGGCATCAGTGTCGTTCATCTCTTGACGACATAGCTCCTCAGCAAATATAGGAAATAAATCTTCTGCTTTTAATTTTTCGCCTGTTCCGGGATGTAGAGGGGCTTCAGGTTTTGTAGGCATATCAGCTACAATATTATACCAGTGTGTTGGAATCTCGCTCTCAGGCAAGATAAATCTTTTTACTTTGTCCATTGTTTTATGTTTTAAATTGTTTTAGAAGTTAGAAATAAAAAAAGCTGCCCCAAAAAAGGCAGCCTAAAGGTATATTTACAAAAAAATATAGTTTAAAATATTAATTTTAAAATTTAAAATTTTTAAACACGACTAGCCTACAACCCTTTTGAGTTGCGCCAAGACCATGCGTTAATTAAAAAAATAATATCTTTCATAAATTTAAATAATTGTGAGCTAAAATATATTTTAACCCTTATTTACAAAGGCAAAGTAAATGATAAAATTTTAAAAAAACAAAATATTTTTTAAAATTATTCAAAATCATCAATAAAAAGATGGAATTTTAACAAAAAACAGGTAAAAAACTATATTTATTGGGTTTATTAAAGATAAAATAATGAAATTATAATAAATTTATAGATAATTAAAAATAATTTATTACTTTTGCAGCAAACGTTTGATTAACTTTTAAAATTTCCCAAAAATATAAATTATGAAAAAAATTGTATTAACCTTAACTTACGCAATCATTTCCCTTTTGTTTGTGTCGAGTTGCTCATCTGGAGCAAAAGTCCCAACTGCCCAAGAGGTGATGGATGTATCTAAAAGGGTTGCAGATTGGCAGATTACCACTTTTGCAGATCAAGGAAAATATCGTGCTCTTCCCGATAAAGAGGATAGAGAGAAATGGCACCACCGTGAGCGTTACCACGATTTAGAGTGGCATTGCGGTGCATTCTATGCAGGTCTTTTTGAGTTTGCAGAGGTTGCCGACGATGTGAAATATTATGATTGGCTTACAGAGATGGGGCGTAAACATAAATGGAGTCTACATACTCGTATGTATCATGCCGACGACCATGCAGTTGGTCAATTTTACACTGGTATGATGAAGTATTACGATAAAGGTGCTATGATTAAGCCAACCCAAATTCAATTCGACTCAATTATGGTCAGTGAGCAGGGTAAAAAACTACAATGGTATTGGTGTGATGCGCTATTTATGGCTCCTACAGTATGGGCACGTCTTAGTAATATTACAGGTAATATGAAATATTTGGACTATATGGATGGCCAATACCACCAAAGTTACGACCTATTATGGAGTAAAAAAGATCATCTTTTCTTTAGAGATAAAAAATATCTAACGATGACTGAAAATAATGGAGAGTCGCTATTTTGGGGTCGTGGGAATGGCTGGGTATTTGGCGGTTTAGCACTTATGATTCCTGAAATACCTGAAAATTGGGCTGGTCGTGATTTTTATATCACAACCTTTAAGGAGATGGCTGCAAAGCTTAAAGAGATTCAACGCCCTGACGGTACATGGTCGGCAGGTTTGCTTGGCGACTTAGCTGACTATCCTAAAATAGAGATGAGCGGTTCTACATTCTACACCTTTGGTCTTGCTTGGGGTATCAACAATGGTATTTTAGATAGAGCCACTTACGAGCCAGTGCTTCTAAAAGCGTGGGAGGCTTGTGTAGGTTGTGTACATGATAGCGGTTTGGTGGGTTGGGTACAACCTGTTGGTGCTGCACCTGGAGCAAGCTGCGAAGATTATACAGAGCTTTATGTCTCAGGCTCTTTCCTAGCTGCTGGGGCTGAGATGTACAAATTTGTTAATAAATTTTACCCTACAGAAACTGTAGAGGATAATCCAGATGCTACTACATTCCTAGAAAATGGTGGTTGGTGTTGGTATCAAGATCCTCGTGCTATTATCAATAACGACAAATTGGTCGTTGGTGGTGTAGATGGTGTAAATGGTGATGTGCGTATAGGTGTTTACGACCTTAAAAACAATAAAAACGAGGGTGCAATTGTGATGAGCAAAAACTTTGAGGTTGACGACCACGACACGCCTGCTTTTTACGTACGTAGCGACAACTCAATCTTAGCAATGTGGGCAAAACACGCTAAAGAAAAAATTCACCACTTTTCTATCTCTGACCCTAACGACTATCTAAAATGGGGCGAAAATAAGCAGTTTGTACATGAATATCCTTATAAAGCAGGGGTTACATATATGAACCTATACTATATGAATGATGAAAAACGCCTTTACAACTTCTTCCGTGATGGTCAAACTTTCAACCCTGCATTTATGACCTCAGAAGATGAGGGAAAAACATGGAGTAAAAGTTCGCCACTAATACAAGATAATATAGGTGGTCGTAATCGTCCTTATGCTCGTTATATTGCTATTGACGAAAATACAGTTGGTATCTCTTATACCGATGCTCACCCTCGTGATTATGGTAATAGCCTTTACTATGTAGAGTATCGCAACGGTTCTATTTATACTGTTGATGGTAAAAAGGTTCATGATATTAAAGATGGTGCACTTTGTACTGCCGATGGTGAAAAAATATATACAGGTAGTGAGGTTCGCAAAAAACCTTATGAGTGTGAAAGTGTGCCTAATAGTGCATGGACTTGCGCAGTGGCTAAAGATAGTGAGAGCCATCCACATATCGCCTATACTCTATATAACGACAACAACGACCACCGCTATCGAATAGCATCTTGGGATGGTAAAAAATGGAACGACCGAGAAATTGCCTATGGTGGTAAGTGTCTTTATTGGTGGGAGAGTAGCTATACAGGTCTGCTTTGTTTCGACCCAGAAAACCCAACAACTGTCTATATCTCAACAGATGTAAATCCATCGACTGGCGAAGATTTAGGTGGAAAACATGAGATTTATAGAGGTAATGTAGGTGCTACTGACGATATTTCGACTATTAAATGGGAAGCTATAACCTCAAATTCAAAATACCGTAATATTCGCCCGATGGTTGTTGCCAAAGATGGTTATAAAGTGCTTCTTTGGTTGCATGGTCAGTGGGGAACTTTTGTAAATTATGATGTTGATGTGGTTGGGAAAATTTTAAATTAATTCGTAATTAATAATTAAGTAGTGTAAAACAATTATTGCCATATTCTTAATAGCACTCTTGGAGCGATATTTTTCACTATTAAATCTCAATATAGAACCACTATATTTTCGATTCAATAGCAAAAAATCTCATCTCCAATAGCACTTTTAAAAATACACCAATAATTATTTTACCCTACTTAATGCGAATAAAGGTTTGAAATTTTAAGCTATTTTTCTGGATTTTTCTCAAAAACTATTTCCGCACACAGCAGTAGAGACGTAGCCCTGCTACGTCTAAAATCGAATTTTGCAAAGCAAAATGAGCTTACATAGCAATCAAAATTGAATTTGCCAAGCCAAATCCAAACTCAGACGTAGCAGGGCTACGTCTCTACAG
>JAWXTR010000120.1:0-7971 GCA_044433365.1 Rikenellaceae bacterium | reverse complement strand
TTTTGATAATACCCCGTAGAGACATTGTGCCTTGGCGGTTTGTAACCGAACCAAAGCAATCAAAATTGAATTTGCCAAGCCAAATCCAAACTCAGACGTAGCAGGGCTACGTCTCTACAGCAGAGCCACAAATTGTAATTTTTAAGTAGTGTAAAACAATTATTGGCATATTCTTAATAGCACTCTTGGAGCGATATTTTTCACTATTAAATCTCAATATAGAACCACTATATTTTCGATTCAATAGCAAAAAATCTCATCTCCAATAGCACTATTAAAAATACACCAATAATTATTTTACCCTACTTAACAACAGATTTTGAGAATGAGCCATTTTTTTACTTTAATTAGTCAAAAAATAACTTTTTTTATAATTCTAGCTGCAAAATAGCTCAAAATAGCTCGAAAATTTCAAACCTTTATTCGCATAATTCATAATTTATAATTAATTACCGGGTTCGGTTACAGACGATAGACCTATCGTCTCTACAGCTGTGTGCGGAAATATTTTTTGAGAATGAGCCGCTTAGTTTTCACTTTATGTAAAATTTTATACCACAATAATCAACAAGTATAAACACAAAATAACATAGATGTTGATAGAATTGTTGATAATTTTGTTGATAACTCAAAAATAGAGCAATTTTTAATCAATATATTGTCAATAATGTCGAAAAGGTGTTGATAACTTTGTCTATAACTTCACGAAACGTTGTTGAAAGTGTCGATAACTTTTATAAGATGTTGATAACTTTGTTGATGATATTATGAAATCAACGTTTTTGACACAGAATAAGTTATTAGTTGGGATAATTTTGATAATGAACCAAAATAGAGGGTCATTCGCAAAATCTGTTGTCATTAATTAAAATTTATAGCTCAGCAGTAGAGACGTTGGATCCAACGTCTGTAACGCACACAGGTAACCACCCTCCGATTTGTTTTCAAACCACTTTTTTTAAACATAACACCGCACAGGTAGAGACGTAGCCCTGCTACGTCTGAAAATAACACCCCGAATTGTTTTAAACCTTTTTTTAAAAAACATAACGATTTGTATTACAGACGTAGCAGGGCTACGTCTCTACCGCTGAGTCGCCAACACCCCGAATTGTTTTAAACCTTTTTTTTAAAACATAACGATTTGTGTTACAGACGTAGCAGGGCTACGTTTCTACTGCTGAGCTATAAATTTTAATTAATGACAACAGATTTTGAGAATGAGCCCGTTTTTCTTTTATCGAATTGAAAAATTACTTGTTTAGTGGGGGTGGCAACAGATTTTGAGAAAGAGCCTTGATAATGAACCAGAAGCAAAACCTCTATTAAGTTAGCTTACAATTAGTTGCATACCTAAAAAAAGAGGTTATCTAAAATAAGACAACCTCTTTTTTGCTCCTCGTCTAGGACTTGAACCTAGGACCCCCTGATTAACAGTCAGGTGCTCTAACCAACTGAGCTAACGAGGAATTTTGAAAGTGCGAGAAAAAACTCACAACCAAAATTCTTTGTTAATTTAAAAAACTTCAAAGATAGTAAATTTTGATTACAAAACTTTACTTGCTCCTCGTCTAGGACTTGAACCTAGGACCCCCTGATTAACAGTCAGGTGCTCTAACCAACTGAGCTAACGAGGAATTTCCTCTGCAATCGGAGCAACTATGTTGTTTTGATTACGTGTGCAAAGATAGAGACTTTTTTTTAACTTCCAAAATTTTTCTACACTTTTTTTCCAAAAAAAAATTGATTTTTATTTAAGTTTCTCTGTTTCAGTTGGGAAAATTTCAAAAAAATATTATCTTTGCAAAGTACTTTTTACACTAAAGTTGACAAAAATGCAAAAACAGAGTGGCAACTTTAGATATTTTTTTTAAAAAAATAGGTTTTAATTAAGATTTTTTACAAAAACAGATAAACATTATGAAGATTGCAATTGTTGGCGCAAGTGGCGCAGTAGGACAAGAGTTTCTACGAGTATTAGACGAACAAAATTTCCCTGTATCAGAGCTTCTACTTTTCGGCTCAAAACGTAGTGCAGGTAGTAAATATAGTTTCCGTGGCGAAGAGATAGAGGTTAAACTACTACAACATGGCGACGACTTTAAGGGTGTAGATATTGCATTTACTTCGGCTGGAGCTGGTGCTTCAATCGAATTTGCGGAGACTATCACAAAACATGGTGCGATAATGATTGACAACTCTAGCGCATTCCGCATGAATGAAGATGTACCACTAGTTGTGCCAGAGGTAAACGGTGACGATGCTTTCAACGCTCCTCGTAATATTATTGCAAACCCTAACTGTACAACTATCCAGATGGTAGTAGCTTTGAAAGCTATCGAAAACCTATCTCATATTAAGCGTGTACACGTCTCTACTTACCAAGCTGCTAGTGGTGCTGGTGCTGCTGCAATGGACGAGCTAGATGCTCAATACAAACAAATCGTTAATGGCGAAGAGGTGGTAGTCGATAAATTTGCCTACCAACTTGCTTACAACGTAATTCCTCAAGTAGATGTATTTACCGAAAATGGCTACACTAAAGAGGAGATGAAAATGTATAACGAAACTCGTAAGATTATGCACTCCGATATCGAGGTTAGTGCAATGTGCGTGCGTGTTCCTGTAATGAGAGCGCATAGCGAAGCTATTTGGGTTGAGACAGAGAGTCCTATATCAGTAGCAGAGGCTAAAGAGGCGTTTACTAATGGCGAAGGTCTTGTGGTTATGGACAACCTTGATGCTAAAGAGTATCCAATGCCACTATTTTTAGCTGGTGTTAACCCTGTGTATGTAGGACGTATCAGAAAAGATCTTAGCAACCCTAATGGTTTAACTTTCTGGACTGTAAGCGACCAAATCAAAAAAGGTGCTGCATTAAATGCTGTTCAGATTGCGCAGTATATGATTAAGAATAAGAAATAGTGGTTAATGCCAATAAAGGTTTGAAAAACCTTCTTCCTCTTTTTGCGAGCGGAGCGAAGCCGTGAGTGAAAACGAACGATTTTTCCCAGCCCTTTGGGCGTGCTTTTTCTAAAAAAGCATTAACAAAAGTTATTTTTTACAACTCGGATTCCAGAAATAGCTCAAAATAGCTCAAAAATTTCAAACCTTTATTCGCATTGTTAATTGTTGAATATTAATAATTAATGCCGATAATGGCAAAAAGAGGGTGACCGCAAAGCACCCATTTTACACAAACAACCCTTGCCACAAAGCTTGTGGCAAGGGTTGTTTGTCTATTTTAGGGACTTTTGGGTCACCCTCTTTAGAGGTTTTTAGATACCTAACAATTTGTATATTAACTAAATAATAGTTATGCAAATACCCCAAAAGAGGTTGCCTAATTTAAGACAACCTCTAATCTCTAACCCCTAATCTCTAATTAGTCTTAGGTCCCTGCATCTGAGGAATATCGACCGTAGTCTCTTCATCTCCAATAAGGTGACGGCTAAAGTAGTCGCCCATTTTCCAGAAGAAATATTCTGTCATATCGCCAAATGCGTGGCGTTGACCAGGAAGTAGCAACATATCAAAACGTTTATTTGCTTTGATTAAGGCTTTTACCACGGTCATTGTATTTGCTGGATGAACGTTGTTGTCTATATCGCCATGAATAAGAAGTAGTTTGCCTTTAAGGTTTTTAGCAATATCGGCATTTTTCTTAATATCATAGATAAATGATGTATCAGCTTCATTAACAACCTCTTGAATACCATGATGTTTTTCGCTCCACCAACGGTTGTAGATATTGTTTTGGTGATTACCAGCACAAGATACTGCAACTTTAAAGAAATCGGGATATACAAGCATAGCAGCAGTACTCATAAAACCACCACCTGAGTGACCATGAATACCAACTCTATTGATATCAATAAAGTCGTGGCGAGCAGCAAGCTGCTCAACAGTAGTTTTTTTGTCGGCAAGACCATAATCACGAAGATTGCCATAACCGTAGTTATGATACCATTTAGAGCGATTAGGATGACCTCCAAGATTACCAACTGTAACAACCACAAAACCAAATTGAGCTAGGCGGTCGATACGATCCATAGATGTAGTAAATTGAGTGTTTACAGCCTCAGTTTGAGGTCCTGGATATACATACTCAATAATAGGATATAGCTTAGTTGAGTCGAAATCAAACGGTTTGTACATCACTCCATAAAGATCTGTAACTCCATCCGATGCTTTTACTGTAAATTGCTCTGGGAATTTGTAGCCAGCAGCAAAAAGAGTAGAAAGGTCGGCAGTCTCTAGCATATTTAGCTCACGACCCAAGTTGCTATAAAGAGCAGATTGAGGAGTTGTATCTACACGAGAGTAGTTGTTTATAAAGAATTTACAGTTGTCACTAAGGATTATAGAGTTGTCGAAACCCGAAGCAGTAAGTTGCGAAACTACACCACCATCAACATTTACTTTGTAAAGATGAGTATAGTAAGGATTATCCTCTTTATCGTAGCCATGAGCTGTAAAATAAACGGTACGAGTAGCTTCATCATAATCGGTAATTCTATCTACATGGTAGTCACCCGATGTAATTTGACGTTTTAAATCGCCTGTAATAGCATCATATAAATATAGGTGCCCCCAACCGCTCTTTTCTGACCAAGAGATAATCTCTTTACCGCTATTTATCAGTTCGATAGGACGACTCTCGATAGAGGTGTTCATCTTCTCTTTGATAACAGGCTCAGCTTTAGGAGTTGAAGAGGTAATATCTATTACGCAAAGGTCTATATTTTTCATATCACGACTTGTGCGACCCATATAAAATTTATCGTTATCACCCAACCACTCAGTAGCTTTAGGAGTAATATCGGCACGGTCGGCAAGCTCACGTTTTTTGGTATTCACCGAAATAGATTGATCTTTATACTGCGCAATATCCACCTCTTTATACGCTTTTGTGGCGGTATCGAATAGGTAGAGATACTCTACAGAGGCATTAGCTTCGCCTGCCATGTGATATTTGTAGGTTTCGAGTGTTGGGCGACCCTCAGCAGTGTTGTTTATAACCCATAAATCGTCTACTGCACTATCATCTGAACGTTGAATCAAAAAATGTTTAGAATCTGGCGACCAAATAGCATATACACTACCTCGTTTACCCTCATTTTCTTTCGCCTCAACATTTGTTTGTGAATATGGAACTCCACCCCATGAAAAATCGGCTGTACCATCTTTTGTAATTTGATGCTCTACAACTGTCGAATCTTTCTCATTTTTTTGAGCTTTAGCATAGTTGTCGCTATCCATCCAGTATAAATTGTTGTTACGGGCAAAAATTACAGTCTCACCATCAGGTGAAATAGATGCCCACGATGGTTTTGTTAAAGGTTTGATATAATCCTTTAGTTCGGTGATTTTGCCTGAATTGCGGTTATACTCAAAATAGAACACCTTTTTCATTGGGCTATCTTTCTTAGCCTTTTTCTCATCCTCTTTTTCAGAAATTTGACGATTTTTTTCGTACTGTGCTCTCTCCTCTTTGGTCATATCTTGAGTAGACTCAACTTCAAAGGTAAATGTAGCTCCATCCTCAGCAAAATGGATATTACGGATAGGAATATGAAGCGCATCGTAAGGGTCGAAAGTTATTTCGCTTAGCTCTGCTGCCATAGTAGTGGTGTTGAATAGCTCGCTCTTTACTCCTCGCTCACCATCTACAAAATACCACTGCTCACCCTTAGATGTTTTGTAGCTATACCAGAAATCTTTGCCGTTTTTTAGAAAAGTTGGCTCAATTTTGGTTGTGTAAACCATGTTTTTCAGCTTCTCAGGTGTGAAACGTGCTGGAAGCTCGTAGTTGCTCTTTGTGATTGGTTCGTTTTGTGCATATATCGACATGCTCAAAACTAAACCTACTGCTAATAATAATATTTTTTTCATTTTTTGTTATTTTGAGGAAATTTCCCTCTTTTAGTTTAGCTGAGTTCTAAATTATTGATTTTAAGATATTTTAGAAATTTCCTTATAAAAGTTCTCTTAGTTTTGCCTCTTTTTCGCCATTCCAATAACCACAATCAAGCTCAATAAATATAGAGCTATAGGCTATATTTGATTCGGTTTTAATAATCATTACATTAAACATTTTTGAGGCTTCGTCCATTTTTTTAAAAATCTCATCGTGTAGAAGTGAGTTAACCTCATAATTTTTTAAGATTGAGTCTAATTTCTCAACCATTTGAGCCTCCTCTTCTCCAATTTGAGATAGCACAGTAAGCTCTTTATCTGTATAGATTATAGGTTTTACGTGCGAAGCAGCATTTACACTCTCCAACACAAACTCAAGAGCATCCTCAATCTCTTCACCGCTACAGATATAGCTAATACCTGCTGAACTTTGAAGTGGAAATGCTTTATCCACAACCAAAATCCAATTTCTGTGACCATAGAATGGTAGTTCGTTACTAAATTCTTCTCTCCACATAGTTTTATTGTTTAATTATTATTGTTATTATTATTGTTACTGTAAAAATTTCAAACTTATATTTAATGCAAAATTCCGACTCTCCAAATTGGATAGATATACATCGTGCAGAGCATCTTTCACCTCTACAACCTCTACATTATTGCCTAATGAGGTAGAATATTTTACTATATCTTTTATATTTAGCACTGTATCCGAAACTGTAGCCTCAGAGCACCATTTTCCAACATTTGAGGATTTGTCGCTACATAGCACCAATACCGGAATTTTTATATTCAACCCTTGCTTTAGCTCTCTTTGACCCAAACTTACAGCTCTAAGCCAAGCAAAGTAGAGCGGTACGCCACTACGAGGTTTGTAATCGGTATTGAAACTCCACTCTCCATATTCAGAAATATGAATAGAGTCGAAATAGCTAACTTTTATCTCATTTTCTTTGCTAATATAGGGAAAAATCTTGGAAATAGGGCTAACTAGTGGTACTAACTGTCGTTTAGCCCACGAAGCATTAAATTCAAAAAAGGGCGAATTTAAGATTAGTTTTGATATTTTATCACGACTTTTGCCCTTTGCTGCATATAGTGAAGCTATCAAACCGCCTGTAGAGTGCCCTAAAAGTGTTAATTTGCTGCTATTATCGCTACAGATATAATCTATAGCACAATCTATCTCTTCGAAATATTCAGATAGAGAGCGACAATAGTTAAAATGCTGATTTTTAAGGTATGAAGAGCCATATTTTCGTAGCTCTATGGCGTAAAAGTTGTAGCCAGAAGAGTTGAAAAAATCGGCTATATGCTCTTGGAAAAAATAGTCTACATAGCCATGTATATAGAGAATAGAGCCGCACATATTATCTTCGCTAATAGCTTTATAGCTAAAAAGTGATGCTACTACCCTCCCCTCATAATCGTCGATTAGATTAAAGACAATCTTTTCCATATTCTCATCAATCTTTTTTAAAAAAATAAAGCTAAGGTTGTAAGCCGAGTTCTGTAATTGGACAAACCAACCCTCTATCATCTATCTACTGCTACAGTCACCTGTAACCTCTAGCAACCTACCCTCCAGCTTAGGCGAGCAGCCCTCAAACGCTGGTATATTCGGTCTTGCAACCCACTAGGCACACTGACAGCTGATATCACTACCTGCTCGGTAGGCTCTTACCCCACCTTCTCACCCTTACCTTTTCCGAAAAAAAGGCGGTTATTTTCTTCTGCGCTACTATTCTCTCACGAAAATCTTTCCATTAAAAAGAGCGGTGCTCTATGTTGCTCGGACTTTCCTCTCCATTTCATTAAACGAAATGCAGCGATAGAGCCCCCTAGCTTTATTCTACAAAGATAGTAATAATAGTTTAACTTAAAAATTTGTATAAAATTTAATGGCATATTTTTTGAAAAAATCAACAAATTGAAGTTCTAAGTAGTGTAAAACAATTATTGCCATATTCTTAATAGCACTCTTGGAGCGATATTTTTCACTATTAAATCTCAATATAGAACCACTATATTTTCGATTCAATAGCAAAAAAT
>JAWXTR010000119.1:0-8039 GCA_044433365.1 Rikenellaceae bacterium | reverse complement strand
GCTTAAAACCACATAATAGCGCATATATGCGACAAAAAAAATAGCACCTGTTAAAAGTGCTATTCTATTGATAATCAATATCTTATGTGTTATATTTTGACTAAAATCATTTGCCAATGCAAAACTTAGAAAAAATGTTACCTAAAATATCGTCTGGGGTTATTTCGCCGATTATGGAGCTGATGTGGGTGATGGTTTGGCGGGCGTCGGTGGCTATTAGGTCGGTTGGGGCGGAGGTTTGGAGTAGATTGTAGGCACGGGTAGAGGTGTCGTATGCCTTTTTTAGAAGTTCTAAGTGGCGAAGGTTGCTGATTGCTATTTGTTCGCTTTTTAGCGATTTTGTGTAGTCGTTTGCAAGGAAATTTTCGATTTGTTCTACATCTTTATTCTCTTTTGCACTTATATTAAATGTTTTATAACCAAATTTTTGAGCTATACTATTCTCAATGATATCTATCTGATTACTATCTGCTAAATCGCTCTTATTTATTGCCACAATTACGGTTTGATTTTGGTCAGGAGATATTTCTCCTATGGAAATTAGTGGCTCAATAGACGTAGCATCAATAAGAAGAATTATAAGATCTGCTTCTTTGATTTTTTTAAATGTTCGTTCGATTCCCAATGCCTCTACGTGGTCGGAAGTTGTGCGAATACCTGCCGTATCAATAAAACGAAATAGCACTCCACCGAGTGTGATACACTCTTCGATAGAGTCACGAGTTGTGCCTGCAATATGCGACACAATAGCACGTTCTTCGCCTAAAAAACGATTTAGCAGCGTAGATTTTCCAGCATTTGGCTCGCCTACAATTGCTGTAGGCACGCCATTTTTCATGGCATTACCATATTTAAATGAAGATATTAACCTATCTAATTTATTGTTAATTTTATCGAGAAGCAAAGTTAGTCCTTTGCGGTCGGCAAACTCAACATCCTCCTCGCCGAAATCCAATTCTAGTTCCAACATTGACACTAGATGCAGCAGCTCGTCACGAAGCTCTTTAAACTCTTGTGAATATCCACCTTTAATCTGATTTAGAGCCATACGGTGACTTGCAGCTGAGTTTGAGGCGATAATATCGGCAACAGCTTCAGCCTGTATAAGGTCCAATTTTCCAGCGAGATAGGCACGCTGAGTAAATTCACCAGGCTCGGCAATGCGTGCACCATTTTCAATGATTAACTCGATGATTCTTTGAACGATATAGCTAGAGGCATGGCACGATATTTCAACAATATCTTCACCAGTATAGGAGCGAGGAGAGCGAAATAGCGTTACGACCACCTCATCGATAGTCTCACCTTCTTCATCATTTATCACCCCAAAAGTTGCGCTATTTCCCTTTTTTTCAACCAATTTTTTGCCATTTATAGAGCTAAAAATTTTATCTGTAATTGTGATAGAATCTGCGCCACTAAGACGAATCACTGAAATTGCACCACCTTGCCCTGTAGACAAAGCTACTATTGTATCAAAGTTCATAAATTATACTTATTTTCTATTTATATTGCAAAGATACAGTTTATTTGCTAATATCCAATATCGTAAAATATGCCAATAAAGGTTTAAACCTCTATTGGCATTAATAGTTAACATTATGGGAGTTCCGAAAGCTAGATTTTAGAAATTCCCATTATGGGAGTTCTAAATTCTAGATTTTGAGAGATTTTTTGTTTTAAGGCTTTAGATTTGGGTTTTTCAAATATGGGCCGTAGTGGCTCCTACCGCCCTTATTTGAGAAATTCAAAGATGAAGCCTTAAAACGGAAAAGTTCCGAAAGCTAGATTTTAGAAATTCCCATTAATAAACAACATCAAACAGAAGAGTAAAATTCCAATTCTGAGCATTTAAGACATACTCTGGAAGAGGTTGAGGACCACAACTTTCATTGCCTACGGGTGCCATTAAATGGTTGATATTCCATATAGAATTGTCCATTTTTTCAAGCTCATAAGTGTGGCGAGCCTCGGCAAGCTTCATAGTTGAGAAGTGGCGAATAGAGGTCTCGATAGGGGCAGTACCTCTAACTTTCAGACCTTTACCCTCACCATTTTTTACTGCTGCATAGCGCACATTATATTTATTACCATTTTCTTGAGGATAAATATAGCTAACATATTGCTCATCGATAGTGCCACTATAGTGACCAAACATAGCACCATCTTTTTTGTCACAATACGCCTCTTTTTCACCTTGTCCATAGTAGCTAAATTGCGCATAAGATTTATCTACCTCCAATTCATAACCTACACGTGCCACCTCTGGAGCTTTCGGTGATGATTTAATATTTGAATTTAGGCTAAACTGAGAATCCCCATTAAAAGTATACACCTCATCTACATCAAACCAAACGTCGTTTTTGCCATTAAGTCTATACGAAAGGTTTACTACGACAATTTTATCTTTGAGTTGTGCCGACACACTATTTACGACTCTTGATAGGTTGGAGTAGCCAGCTTTTTCCCACAATTTGGTTAATCTACCACCAGGACCATCTTCCATAAATACTCCATCTACATATTTTCCTACACGTGTACCATCATTATCTATTGGAGCACGCCAGAAATCTAATCTAGGTCCATTTTCTAATAGAGGTGAACCATTAACGGTAATAGATGATAGCATTGCGCTATTTTTATCAAAAGTAAATACGCTTTTTCCGCTTGTAATCTCAATTTTCGATTCATTTTCATTTAATTCAACCTCTTTTGCAGATTTTGCAAGAGTTTGATTAAAATTCCACTGCTTCAAAATCATCTGCTCCCAAGCAATTCTATAACCGCTACTAGCCCAAAGTGTCGACTCTTTTAGGTGGGCAGAAAGCAGAACGATATACTCTTTTCCCTCTTCGAATTTTATATTCGAAAGGGGTAAAATTACCGTTTTACGCTCTTGAGGCGCAATGTTAACATTATGAAGCTGACCCTTTTCAATCTCAACTCCCTCCTCTAATATGCTCCATTGTATGCGATATTTATCGAGAGAAGTGAAGAAGAATTTATTAAAAATTTCGACCTCTCCTTTTTCAATGTTTTTTGCATAAAACTCAATATTTTGAAAACATTTAGCCACTTCATCAAGTTTTGCACTACGAGATAAATCTGGCGATACAACACCATTATTTAAGAAGTTAAAATCGTTTGGTTTATCGCCAAAATCGCCACCATAGGCATAGAAATATTTACCATTTGGTTTCTCTGCCTCAGAAAGTGCAAACTCTCTCTCCGACTGAGGAATTAGCATACCCATAATCTTATGGTCGTCGCTCTTCACCACAACGCTCTGGTCAGACCAATCCCAAATTGTACCGCCAATAAGCCAATCGTATTTATCAAACTCCACGACATACTCTTTTAGATTGCCAAGACCATTGCCCATACTGTGTGAAAATTCATTAATTAGATAGGGGCGTGTGTCGTCTAATTTATCCATATAGGCAAAATCGGTACTTACAACATAACGACCCATATCGTTAGGTTTTCCGCTTTTTATAAGTCCACCACCCAAAATATCGGATGAAATTGGGTCGTTTGCAAAGTGGTAGTGTGTAGGTCGTGAGCTATCAAGCTCTTTTGCAGCATCGTGCATAGCCTTAAAGTTCACTCCGTTTCCAGCCTCATTTCCTAGCGACCATTGAAGTACCGAAGGGTGGTTTTTATCTCTCTCAATCATGCGAGTCATACGCTCAACATGAGCTTTTTCCCACTCAGGAAAGTGCGCCAACGACTCTTCACCATATCGCATACCGTGCGACTCACAATTCGCCTCATCAATTATCATAATGCCAAATTCATCACAATAGTCGTACAACCATTTTTCAGCTGGCATGTGGCAAGTTCGTATAGTGTTGATATTATTGCGTTTCATTACTAATATCTCCTCAAGCACACGCTCCTTAGAGATAGTTTTTGAGGTAAAAGGATCGTTTGCAACTCTACATACACCTTTCATCTTAATAGGTTCGCCATTAAGAGTAAACACTCTATTGTTTATCTCCAACGCTCGGTAGCCAGTTCGACTGTTTACAACATCTACAACATCTGATGCTGCTGTTTTTAGCTCTACCACAACATTATAAAGATTTGGAGTTTCGAAACTCCATTTCTCCACACTGTTTAAATTCATTTGCAGGGTAGTCTGTTTTAAAGAGTTTTTCGAAACAGATAGTTTTTCGGTTGACTTTGCAACAACCTTATTATCATATAGGATAGTCGCCTCAACTACATATTTACCGCTTTTGCTGCTCTGATTTTTTACATCTACTTCGATTTGAGTAGTTGCATTTTTGTACTCACTATCAAGATTATTTTTTATAAATATGTCGGCAATATAGCTTTTAGGTGTAGCAATAAGATTCACATCTCTAATAATACCACTAACTCTCCAACCATCTTGATCTTCAAGATACGCCCCATCGCTCCATCTAAACACCTCTAAAGCGACACGGTTTAGACCCGATTTTAAATAATTTGTAATATTAAATTCAGATGGTAAAAAAGAGTCTTGAGCATAACCAACTTTCTGTCCATTCACCCAAATATAATATGCCGAAGATACTCCCTCTAAATTTATAAATATCTCTTTTTCAGTCCAATCCTTAGGAATTTCAAACTCTTTTATATACGAACCCACAGGAGTGCCATTATCGTAAAGAGGTTTAATGTATGGTGGATTTGGTTCATAAGGATAGGTGATATTTGTGTAAATTAGGGTTCCATAACCCTGCATCTCCCATGGTGCAGGCACTTTTATGTTGTCCCAACTATCCGAGTTAAATTCTGGGTTAAAAAAGTCAGTTGGTCTATCTTCAGAGTTGTGGGTATATTTAAACTTCCAATCTCCATTAAGACTCTTAACAAATTGCGACGTGCGACCATACACCTCTGCTTCGCTATAGCTACTATAGTGATTAAAGTTTGCTCGCATTGGCTCACGGTTGATGGCTGTAACCTCAGGGTTTTCCCAGTCATTTTGAGCGATACTGATTGCAGGTATGCACAGTAATAGGATTAGTAACGGTAATAATAATCTCTTCATATTTTGGTAGTTTTTGATTTTAGAAATTCCCTAAAGTTTTAGAATATTTTTAACTATTTTTTTTGTGTGTCCGATTAGACTAAGAGGTCTCTTTTCAATGGAGCTAATAACTCTTAGGGCTTCACTTTCTTCTTCAGTTGTGGTAAACACTTCGAAAATTATCGGTTTGTCAGTAATCTCTGGTGTAATAAATCGCTCATATACAGCATTAAATTCATCTTTGTTTGTTGCTGTAATATATTCATAACCTAGATTTTGAGCGAAATTCTTAACTAGTTCTGGTGACTTATTGCCATAATGCCCTGCTGCAGCTATATACAAATCAGTATCATCTCCAAATTTTGTTGCAATATGACCATGATTTCTAAACTCTACACCTTTGCCATTATTTACAAGCAAAATACGGATTCTATTTGGAGTGTGTCGATTGCCAATAACATTTAGGTCATAAAAGAATGCAAGATCTCCTGTAACTAAAAAATAGAGTCGATTGTTAAATGCAAGTGATGCTCCGATTAATGTAGATGTACATCCATCAATACCAAAACCACCTGTATTGCTCGACGATCTAACAGATAGTGGCAACTCAAACATATTCCATGCTCTTAGTGAGTTTAGGATAGCAAAATGAATTGTGGAATTTTCAGGAATAAGAGCTGCTAGTTTTGAAGCTATCCAAATATTTGAAAATGGAATATCAGGTATTTTGCTACGTACTGATGATAATGCATTTGCGCACTCCTCGTAAAAAGAACTAGATTTTCTCGTTGATGTATTATACTGATTAAAAAAATACTCTTCCTCCATTTCAAATATATAAGCGAGCTTCTTAAATGAGTCTCTAATCTGCCCATCGGGATTTACTCGCCAAACATCTTTTGGTTTCATGTGGCCTAGAGTTGGATAGTCTCCAGAAATCTCCCCTATACTAATTAGGGTATCTGGGTTAAATACCTTTGATTCTACCTGTTGTGATGCTAAAATAGATAACTGCACAGCAAACTTGCCTTTATAGCCGCTAGTATGATCTTTAATTACAATAGCATTATTAGAGGCACAAAATTTATCTATAGCTATAGTTAACTTATCCGACATAGATCTATGTCGTCCGATGAAAATTACTACTGATCCATCAGGCAAGTTTGGGAACTTGTCAAATGGCGTAATTCTATCAATTTTTCTAAACTTAGGCAATTCAATAACATTATAATTTGAAGGAAATTTCGTTTGCAAATTAATATGTACAGGACCTCCACCATTGCGCTTGGTTTCCAAAATTGCATTATTAACTTTTATCTCACAATCCCATATATCATCATCATTATGTACAACTGGTAATGTCGTGTTAAATCGTACAGTATCTGATGGGGGAGCACTTCTATCGGTTACTTGTGCAATGTTGTGTCCTACTTTATTGACAACTTGAGATGATGTAATGGCAATAATTGGCAGTTTACTATAATAAGCCTCTGTAAGAGCAGGCATATAATTTCGAGATGACGTTGCTCCTGTGCAACTCAACACCACAGTTTCCCCAGACTCTGAAGCAAGACCACACGCCATATATGCAGCAGAACGTTCATCAACACATGAATATACTTCAAAATAATCATCTTGCTGTATACTTGCGGCAAAGCTAATATTTGTCGCTCCAGGAGAGATAATAACTTTCTTTATTTCGTGTTGCTTTAATAGTGATATTACTATTAAAGCATTCTTTTCGTCAGTGTAATGAGTTGTCATATAATCAAAAAATTACAATTCAATTTTATACTAGAATTTATTTAATAGAATTTATATACTAGAATTTATATACTAAGTCATCAAAGGTAATAACCCCTGCACCACCTGTCATGTAGATAATATCTCCTATAATCGTTTTCCCCAGTGAACTTACTAATATTACAGCCATATTTGCAATCTCCTCAGGCAAGGCATATCTGCCAAAAGGACTGCTTGGTATCGAAATATCACTATTTCCGTCTTTTAACAGCATAGGTGTAGCAGTTGGACCAGGGGCTAATCCATTTACTGTTATACCATAGGGCAAGAGCGATTTTGCTAAACCCAAGGTCAATCCTCTCACTCCCCATTTTGAAATTGTGTAAGCAGAATTTGCAGGACGTAATGAACTGGATGATGCAATATTTAATATGTTAGCCTCAATATTATTATCTTTAAAATACTTACCAAACAGTTGCGATAAAAAGAATACACCTTTTAGATTTGTGTCTAATACGTAATCGTATGCTTCAGTAGTTGTATTTGGCATGCCAGCACCTAATACTCCAGCATTATTTACAAGAATATCAATCTGATTTATACCTTTGTTTTTTATCTTTGATAAGGTGTCATTAATCTTACTCTCAAATAGCTCAACTTTACTATTGTCCATTTCGAGCCCAAAGATTCTATTTTCGTATTTATTATCAGAAGTGAGATTATTTATTGCTTTTTGTATTCGATCCATGCTTCTACCTGTAATAATAACAGATGCTCCACTATTCAGAAACGCTTTTGCTATATGAAAACCAATACCACTAGTTCCACCTGTTATAAATGCGGTGCGTCCTTTCAACAACTCATTAGGTGAAAGGTTGACAACCTGCACATTAAATTTTCGAGCTGGAACAGGTAGATTATTGATTATAAATTTTGCAATTTTCTTTATTGGATTCATTATATTGTTATAGTTTGCTGAATCCAACCTTCAAATGCAATTGAATCCATTAGTGTTCTTATTCACTCCACGTTTCCATGAGTGGAGCGGTTTACAAAGATAGAAATTTATTTTAAATTTCTGTGCTATTTATACAAGGGAACTTCAAAAATCTATCAAAATCCAGAATTTAGAACTATCCTAGGTGGATTCGCAAAACCCTTTTGCGGATTTGCCTCACAATTTTTGAAAAAAATTGTGCGCTCAGTGGTCTCGAAGAGCCACTGAAGGCGTGTTTTTGTTCACTTTTTCTTAAAAAGTGTTAAATATAGTTTTTTT
>JAWXTR010000118.1:0-8113 GCA_044433365.1 Rikenellaceae bacterium | reverse complement strand
GAGATTTTTTGCTATTGAATCGAAAATATAGTGGTTCTATATTGAGATTTAATAGTGAAAAATATCGCTCCAAGAGTGCTATTAAGAATATGGCAATAATTGTTTTACACTACTTAAAATCCAATTTTTAGAAGTTCCCTCAAATTAATATTCTTTTAAGGAAAGCTCTAAATTCTGTATTTTGAGAGATTTACGAAGTTTTCATAATACTAATAATAACTAGAGTAGTTGTCTGTATAACTACTACTTTTTTCATACTTCAAGTCTGAAAGCATCGAAGAGTTTGCCCTAATGGTAAAATTCCAACTTTTTCTATAACCTACAGGCACCCACGAAAACGACATCTGCCAGCAGTGCAAATCACGAGAAAAGGCTATAGTACCAGGAGTAAGCGACCTTGACTCGAAATCGTAACCAGCACTACAGGTTATACCCATCTTAGAGGTTAAATTGATACTACCATTAAAACTCATCGTTTGCGTAACACTAGGAGACAGAGCTGGTTTAGAGTAGCTAAAGGTGTAGTTTACACTTAAATTCCAGGGGACGGAGAAGTCGTAATAGCTTTGTAAAAGAAGTTGTTGCTGCTCGGCATAACTAATACCCTGTTCATCAAAAAGCCGCTGCTGCTCCTGCGAAGCTTGCGGAATACTACTACTACCCGTACCTCCTTCACCACCAAAAGCACTCCTAAACGAATAACCAAACGAAAAACCCATACTTGTAAGACGAGCCAATTTTCCCTGCTTTATAGAGTATGTATTAATTTTATTACCATCACCATCCAATCCATAAGGGTCGAAAGTGGAGCTGATATTAAGACCTAACGACTTAAAGAGCGTTGTTCTAAAACTCACACTAAAAGGAGATAGGTTGAGCGAGTCGGCTAAGAAATTGTAGGAAGAACTTGCAGATAAACTCTCAATAAGTTTGATTTTTTTCTCTCCAACGGTATCCGCCCTATTTCGCACCTTCATCTCAAGAGTATTACCTACAGAGAAGGAAAGTGCAGCACTCTCTCCCCTACTAGGCACACCATAAATACCATTTTCATAAGGTGAATAGTAGGTTGTATTACCTGTAGCATCAGATTGTACTGGTAAGTAATAGCCATATTTTGTTGCTCCGAAGTCGGGAGTATACGAACCACTGATAGAGGGGGTAAAGACATGGCGAATAGCCTTAACTACAGGATCTTTACCTTTAAATCCCATCATTCCATAGAGCGAAGTACTAAATGCAGCCGAGAAATTATAGTTGTATACCCTATAAAATCCTTGCGTTGTATCTTGTACTACAACCGAACTAGTAGCAGGATCCCAATCTTTGCTGATTTTATTAAAATACCAACGTTCGGTATATGTTGCCGATGGAGATAGGTTTAAGTATTTCAGAATATTCATAGAAGTTGAAACAGGTACGTAGTGTTTCATACCATATTTCATCTGCTCAAACATTGTAGTTGTAAATAGTTCATCCTCTTGAGTTGTAACCGAGTTGTTGAACGTACCCGTATAACTCATTTTAATCTTTTCATACCAAAGTTGCTTTCCTACAGCATTTTTACGTTGAAAAGGGGTAAAACTAGAGACACTAAACACCATATTTGGCATTGACAACATCACTGTCGAATCTTGGTTATTTTGAGAGTGCTGGATATTACTTGTAAATGAGAATGGTGTACCTGTCCAAGTTTTTGAGAACGAAACAGAAGAGTTGGTTTGACTACTTACATAATCTGAAATACTAGACGATGAGTATTTGTTGTAGCTACTTGAACTCCAGTTAACATTTGCCGAGAAAGTTGTTCCAGGCAAAAATTTAGAATCTTGAGAGTGGGTCCAAGTAACCTTATAGTTATTCATATTCTGGTAGTCAGCCGAACCTTGCGTACCAATAATATCTTTCGAGTAGTTTAGGGAGAAGTTTCCGCTAAATTTATAACGCACCTTATACATAGAGGCAAGCGAAGCCTCCCAAGAGCCGAGATTATAAATACCAGCCTGCGTTGTTAAGTCCATATAGTCGTTAAGTACTGCATAATAACCAAAATCTTTCAGATAAAATCCACGTAAACTTTCCTCACCAAAAGTTGGAATAATAATACCCGAATTTTTCTCTTTCATCATCGGAAAGAAGCCAAAAGGCAATGCAAGCGGCAGTGGAACATCCTCTACAACTAAGTTTGAGGGTCCAAAAATAATTTTACGTCCCTCTTCATTATCAACATATTGTGCTTTAGATAGAGCTAGATAAAAGTGAGGATGCTCGTGGTCACAGGTTGTGTATATACCACCACTGATATTGAAGATTCCATCATCCATTTTTTTAATGTTATCACCACGCAAAGTTCCCTCGCCCTCTTTAAAGGCAATACCATAGATTTTTGCCTTTTCGCTCTGGATATTATAGTAGATACTATCAAGGTCGTAATTGGTAGCACCATCTACAAATTTTGCCTTAGTAAGCGCATTTGTGGCAGTATCCATCATACCTTTGGCAATAATTAGATTATCTTGAAGGTGCATCTCGAAATAATCGGCATTCATCTTTTTGTCGATATAATTTATATCACCCTCTTTATAAAGATATAGTAACCCCGATTTTATGTCGTAAATCATAGAATCCTTACCTCCACCCGTTACTAAATCGGCTAATATCGGTGCTCTCGAACCTCTCATAGCTAAAGAATCTGTTTTTGTTGTATCTGACAATATTCTATCCTCTTGCTCCATCTCTAAGCGCATAGGCGCAACCAAAGCACTATTTTCAATGCTCTGCATCTGGTTTTTTATGGTATCTTGTAAATAAAGAGCCTCACCTACATCTCTACCCCACGAATAATTGGACGAAAATATAGCTTGCGTAAAAAATATCACACAAAGTATAATTAGTCCATATTTACTATATAATCTCTTAAAAATCAAAACAATAAATTTAATTTATACACATTTAATAGTTACAAATGATGACAAAGATAATAATTTTATACATATAAATATTAAAAATAGATTATCTTTGGGGTTGAAAACAGAATAAAAGTAGGGTAAAATAATTGTTTTACCCTACTTAATTGAACAGTAAACAGTATGAAAACGGTAGTAAGAGCTTTTTTATTCTCTATAATTTTATTAATTTTTACTTTGTGCGGCTCTACAAGTAGTTTTTTAATTCAAAATATACATGCTCAAAACTATGAATCGTTTAAAATGAAAACTATTGTAATAGATGCTGGTCACGGAGGTCGTCCAGGTGCAGTTGTTGGCTCATATAAAGAGAAAGAGATAACACTTGCCGTAGCATTAAATTTAGGTAAAAAAATAGAGAGCGCATTTCCAAATATAAATGTAATATACACACGCACTAGCGATGTAGATATTGAGCTTTATCGTCGTAGTGAGATTGCAAACAATGCAGGTGCCGACCTATTTATCTCGATACATGTCAATGCTGCCACTTCAACAGCAGCAACAGGCACAGAAACCTTTTTAATGGGACCCGACAAAGGCTCACAAAATATGGAAGTGGCAATGAAAGAGAACCAAGTGGTGACTTTCGAGTCGGATTACAAACAGAAATATGAAGGTTTTGAGCCAAATTCTGCCGAATCTTATATACTTTTCTCTTTGATGCAATACTCTTATATGTCTCAAAGTTCGCTTTTTGCCTCATATATCCAAGACGAGTATAACAAAGCAACAACTATGCCTGATAGAGGTGTAAAACAGGCTCCTTTTCTGGTGCTTTGGCGTACCACAATGCCTAGTGTACTTACCGAGATAGGATTTTTGTCGAATGCGAAAGATAGAGCCTTTGTAACCTCTAAAACCGGGCAAGAAAAGATAGCTACCTCAATTTTTAATGCTTTTGTACGTTATAAAAATAATGTTGAGGGCGGAGCACATGTTTCAGATATAACAAACATACCCCCTGCTACAGCGGCTAAACCAACTAATAGTGCAACATCAAATGGTTCAAGCTCATCTAATAGAGCAAATTACACAAATTCTACAACAAATAGTAGCAAAATAGAATTTAAGATTCAAGTGCTTGCTGGAAGCAAAAAAACTGAGCTTAATAGCCGAAATTTTGGCAAATATTTATCACAAGTAGAGGTAAAAAAAGAGGATAATTTATATAAATATTATGTGGTAGGGTGTAAAAATTACAAAGAAGCATTATCTTTGCAGATTGAATTAAAATTATTTAAATATAAAGATGCCTTTATTGTAGCCTATCAAGGCGATAAAAAAATCACAGTTAGTGAGGCTTTAGCTATTACAGGAATGTAGATTTAGGTTTTGTTACTAATGATTTTATTAAGGTACATTCTTCTATAAATTAAGGATAAAAATTAAAAAAAATATGAAAATTAAAAAAGAGTTTAAGATTGGTATTTTCACAATAATCGTGATTGCAATTGCTTATTGGGGAATAAATTTTTTAAAGGGGGTAGATGTACTATCGACAGGTAACACCTATTATGCCTATTACGACAAATCAGATGGTATTGAAATATCATCGCCTGTAGTAATTAGAGGTATTTCGATTGGTAGCGTTGTCGATATTTCGATTGAGGGGGTAGACTCTAAGGTTAAAGTAGCATTAAGAGTTGAGAAAAAATATAAAATCCCTACTGATAGTGAGGCAACCATCACTTCAGCATCATTAATGGGGGGTAAAATTGTAGATATTGGAGTTGGTAAATCATCTCAATATCTCGATAATGGCGATGAGATAAAGGGGCTATTAGATACTGGCATGACCGACCAAATCGAAGAGCTTAAAGAGACAATGACCGAGGTTATTGCCGACCTTACCACAACCCTAGAGAGCGTTAATGCTCTACTTAGTCCAGAAAATGTAGCAAACCTTTCTGCAACTTTCGAAAACCTTAACGGTTCGACAAAATCACTTGAAAATTTGCTTAATGGCGGTGAAATCAACAATATGTTGAGTAATCTTGAAAGCGTTACAAGTGAGCTTAAAGACGCAGCACCATCACTTGCTGCAACAATCAAAAATCTTGACGATATTACCTCTTCTGTAAATAAAGCCGATGTTGGCGAGACTATCGCTTCGGCTAATCAAACAATTGCTGAGCTTAACAAAGCCCTTGAGCAGATTAATAGTGGTGAGGGTTCGATTGGTTCGCTTCTTTACAGAGATGAGGTTTACGATAATTTAAATAGCACAACCGAAAATCTTTCAAATCTATTCTTAGATTTAAAAGAGAATCCAAAAAGATATGTTCACTTCTCTGTTTTTGGACGTAAAGATAAGTAGAGATATATTTTTTAGTATAGGGAAGTTATAAAATCAAACTTTCGGAGTTTTTATAAATTACCTTTATTTAGTATAGCCACAATAAGGAGTGAGATTCTATCTTACTCCTTAATTTGCATTTAAAACATAATAACAACACACCACTCACAAACATGATAGATAGCGTTACAGTAGATAAAATTTTTGCAGCTGCCGATATTGTAGATATTATCGGTGATTTTGTGCAGCTTCGCAAAAAAGGTGTCAACTACGGAGCTTGCTGCCCTTTTCATAATGAAAAGACCCCTTCGTTTGTGGTCTCTCCCTCGAAAGGATATTTTAAATGTTTTGGGTGTGGTGCTAGTGGCAATGCTATCGGATTTATTATGAAGCACGAATCGCTATCGTATGTAGATGCTCTTCGATATGTTGCCAAAAAATATAATATTGAGATTGTCGAAACTGCTCCATCTGCCGAGCAGATAAAAATAGCCGACGAAAAAGAGTCGATGATGGCTCTAAATATGTATGCCGAAAGCTATTTTGTTCGTCAACTTAATGAGACAGCCGAAGGGCGAAATATTGCACTTGCATATTTTCGTGAAAGAGGATTTTCGGATGCCACAATTGAAAAATTTAAGTTAGGATATTGTCTTTCCTCTGGCGATAGCTTCTCGTTAGAGGCAAAAAGCGAGGGCTACAAAGAGGAATTTATGGTAGGAACTGGTCTTACCATAAAACGTGAACAGGGAGGCTACTACGACCGATTTACAGGGCGTGTGATATTCCCTATCACCTCATTTACAGGGCGTACCATTGGTTTTGGTGGTCGTATAATGCGCAGCGACAAAAAAGCCGCCAAGTATCTTAACTCCCCAGAGTCGATAATCTACCACAAAAGCGACACACTATACGGCATTTCTCAATCAAAACGAGCAATTTCAGTTGCCGATAAGGCGATACTTGTCGAGGGTTATACTGATGTTATATCACTCCATCAAGCTGGTATTGAAAATGTAGTTGCATCTTCTGGTACATCGCTAACACAGGGTCAGGTGCAGCTTATTAAGCGACTTACCAATAATGTAACTGTAATTTACGATGGCGATGCAGCTGGTATAAAGGCTTCGCTAAGAGGTATTGATATAATTTTGAAAGAGGGCGTAAGTGTGCGTGTTGTGCTTATGCCCGATGGCGACGACCCCGACTCTTTCGCTCGAAAACATACCACCGAAGAGCTAACAGAGTATATAAATCAAAATGAGGTAGATTTTCTCACCTTTAAATCAAAACTTCTTATTGGAGAGGTCAAAAACGACCCTATAGGGCGTGCTAAAGTGATTAGCGATGTGGTCGACTCCATCACAATTATTCCCGACGAGATAGCTCAAAGCCAATATATCGCAGAGTGTGCAAAGCTGCTTAATGCCGATATAGATGTGGTTAAAAGCGAGGTCGCAAGGCGCAAAGCAGTGATGCTGAATGGTGCAGTAGGAGCAAATGTTGAGGCAAATAGGAGAAAAAAAGAGAATATCGTAAAGCGAAGTCTTGAGCAGGTAAAAGTGGTTGATAGCTCGAAAGCCCAGCTTCATAAACTCGAAACCGAGCTACTTGATTATCTGCTATTTTATGGTGAAAAGGTTGTCTATATCCAAGAAGAGGGAATGGAAGAGGCTATAGAGGTTAATGTATCTGAGCTAATATTTTCGGAGCTAGATATTGATGAAATTGAGCTAGATGAGGGTGTAAATAGAAAAATATTCAACCTATATCGCAGCCTATTTACTCAGTGCCAAGAGGCTCAGCAGAGCGAAGCAGAGCAAACGGAAGAGGATAATCAAAAATATATAGCTGTAGATATTACAAAATTTATAAATAACTCAGATGGTGAGATTAGCAGCTTAGTTGTCGATATGATTTCACAAAAAGAGAACTATGTAGCAAGTAAACTATGGTCGCAAATGGATATTTCGGCTGTGGATATTGAAAATTCGCTAGGACGAGCCATACCTAAGGCGTTAGCACTCTACAAACAGAAGGTGGTGGAGGGTATGTTGCAAGATTTAACAGCAGCTCTGCCAAACTGCACAAGCGTAGAGGAGTCGCTAGAGATGCTTAAAAAGATGCAAGCCTTAGAGACTACTCGAAAAAGCATTTGTCTAAAATTTCAAAGAATAAAATAAAATTAAATATGTCACAATTTACAATCACTACAACACCTATAGAGGGTCTGCTAATAATTGAACCAACAAAATATGGTGCAGATCGTGAATTTTTCTTCGATTTAGATAATCAAGAGCTTTTTGCATCATTTGGAATCCCTGAAATTTTTATCGATAATAATATTGATAGATACCCACGTGGAGTTATCAAAGGACTTCATTTTCAGCGTGAAAATAGCCAAGCAAAGCTCATAACTGCTCTTACAGGTGCAGTTTTAGATGTTGCTGTCGACCTTCGTCCAGAAAGTAAAACCTATGGAGCTTCGCATGCAATTGAGCTATCGGAAGAGAACGAAAGAATGTTTTATATCCCACCTCGTTTTGCTCACGGATTTTTGTCTTTAGAAGCTGGAACTGAACTAGCATTTAAATGTTCGAATAGCGAGCATATTCCAAGCAATGAATCGGGTGTTATGTGGAATGACCAAGTACTTGCCATAAATTGGCAATTCGAACGCTACGATATTGATGAAAAATGGTTGAATATAGATAGACGTGATAAAAAACAGCCATCTTTTTGGCAACTTAACCCTGCTAACCTTTGGGTTAGAGGTTAGAGATTAGAGATTAGAGGTTAGAGGTTAGAGATTAGAGGTTAGAGGTTAGAGGTTGGAGATTAGAGATTA
>JAWXTR010000117.1:0-8187 GCA_044433365.1 Rikenellaceae bacterium | reverse complement strand
ATATTTTTCACTATTAAATCTCAATATAGAACCACTATATTTTCGATTCAATAGCAAAAAATCTCATCTCCAATAGCACTATTAAAAATACACCAATAATTATTTTACCCTACTTAATTATTTTACCCTACTTAGTAATTAGAAATACAAAAAAACGACAATAAAATCCTCCTTTTATTTTTACATGAAAATAAGGGTTTGAAAAGATTTCTTTCCCTTTATTGGCATTAATCATTTTTTACTACCTTTGCATAGTTTGGATAAGAGCCAAAAAATGATAAATAAGATGGAAAAAGGAATATATTTTATATCTGGTATCGATACAGATGCTGGAAAGAGCTATGCTACAGGGATTTTAGCTCGTCGTTTGATGGATGATGGCAATAGTGTAATAACTCAAAAATTTATACAGACTGGTGGTGTTTGCGAGAATGGAATGTCACTAGATATTAATATTCATCGTGAAATAATGGGGTGTGGTCTACTTACAGAGGATTTAGATTTTACTACTGCTCCAGTAATTTTTACTTACCCTGCTTCTCCCCACTTAGCTGCTGAGATTGATAGCAGAGAGATAGATTTTAAGGCAATTGAACGCTCTACTGAGCAGCTTTCTGCTCTATACGACTATCTTTTCATTGAGGGTGCAGGAGGATTGTGCGTGCCACTAAAGGGTGCATATACAACTGCCGATTATGTGGCAGAAAAGGGTCTAAAAACAGTGCTTGTAACCTCTGGAAAATTGGGAAGTATAAATCATACGATTTTGACCTTCGAGGCGTGTAAAGCTCGTGGCATAGAGGTTGCAGCAGTGCTCTACAATCATTTTTTTAGTAGCAATAACGAAATTATCAGCACCGATACATTCAACTATCTAAAAAATTATATCAATACCAATTTCCCTAATTGTGAAATTATTGAAATAGAACAATTGGCTTTATAATTTATCATTTTTTATTTGCAATTAATGAAAGTCGATCTCCACACACACACCGATAATAGCGACAAAGATATAATTTCTGTTCGCTCGTTTCGTTATGGTGTTGAGTTAATTAAGGATTGTACTTACTGCTCGGCTGCGGTACATCCGTGGGATGTTGAAGTAGTCGAAAACAGTATCTTGGAGAGGTTTGAAGCTGAAATTGACCGATTTTTTGCAGTTTCTGAGGTGGGTTTAGATAGATTTCACCCCAATTTTAAGAAGCAATATCAATATTTTGAACAGCAATTGCAGATTGCACAAAAGTATAGAAAAGTTGTGGTCGTACACTCGGTTCGAAGCCATAATGAAGTAATTGAGCTATTAAAAAAGTATAATGATGTAAAAGCTGTTATCCACTCGTTTGTAGGGGGAGGTGAGATTGCTCGAAAATATCTCGATTTGGGTGCTGCCCTAAGTTTTTCACCCCTATCCTTTCGCTCATCCAAAACTTTAGAGGTTGTAGAATCTACTCCAATTTGCGATATTTTCCTGGAGAGCGACCAGAGCGGCGAATCAATTTATACTATATATAATAGATATTGTCAAATAAAAAATATGCAAATAGAGCAGGTAGAAGCTGATATTTTCAAAAATTTTAACACTTTTTTTAATGTTTGATACACGTACTGAGCTGCTTCTAGGTAGCGAAAAGCTAAATAAATTAAAAAATAGCAATGTTCTGATTGTCGGAGTTGGAGGCGTTGGTGGATACGCTGCTGAAATGCTCTGTAGAGCTTCGGTGGGGCAAATAACAATAGTAGATGCAGATGTTGTAAGTGAAAGCAATATCAATCGTCAACTTTTGGCACTTCACTCTACTATAGGTCAAAAAAAGGTGGATGTGCTTGGTGAAAGGATGTTGGATATAAATCCTGATTTAAAGCTAATAAAGGTTGCAAAATTTTTACAAGAGGAGGATATAATCGAGCTACTTGATAGTCAAAAGTTTGATTACGTAGTGGATGCAATCGACACCTTAACCCCAAAAATTGAGCTAATTCGTCATAGTTTAATGCGCACTATTCCGCTAGTAAGCTCTATGGGAGCAGGTTCAAAGCTCGATCCAACACGAATCGAGGTGGTGGATATCTCCAAAACTCACCACTGTCCGCTCGCTCACATGCTAAGAAAAAGATTACATAAAATTGGTATTCGCAAAGGTTTTAAGGCTGTTTTTTCGGCTGAACCACCTATTGAAGGGTCGATGATTCTATGTAATGAGCAGAATAAAAAGTCGAATGTGGGCACAATTTCCTATCTCCCCTCTGTTTTTGGTATTGCAGCAGCAAGCGCAGTTGTGAGGGATTTAATAGAAAAATAAAATATTTAAAATTTTATTTAAAATCTATAAAACTCATAAAAAAATAAAGTTTTTTGCCTAAAATGGCTACTTTTTTGAAAATAAATCATTAAATTAATGTTAATTAAATAACAGTATAATAGTGGAATTTTAGTGGAAATTTATAAAAAAATGCGGAACTATACTATTATCAATGCCTAATTAACAATTATTTCATTAAAAAATGATTGAAATTCAAAAAATAATTTGTATATTTGTCGCTCATAAGAATTAGCAAAAAATAAATAAATTTTAAGTTAAACATCAACGGGAATTTCTAAATTTAAGATTTTAAATTTAGATTTACCCATCATAAAAATTAACAATTATGTCAAAAATTAAAGTAGGTATTAACGGCTTTGGTCGTATCGGTCGTTTAGTTTTCCGTGCTGCTCAAGAGAGAACAGACATCGAAGTAGTTGCAGTTAACGATCCATTTATGGATCTTGATTACATGAAGTATATGTTAGATTATGACACAGTTCATGGTCGTTTCAACGGTACTTCTGAAGTAAAAGATGGTAAATTTATCGTAAACGGTTCAGAGGTTGCTTTCTATTCAGAAATGGATCCTGCTAACATCGCTTGGGGCGCTGCTGGTGCTGATTACGTTGTTGAGTCTACAGGTGTTTTCACAACTATCGAGAAAGCTTCTGCTCACCTTAAAGGTGGTGCTAAGAAAGTTGTTATTTCTGCTCCATCTGCTGATGCTCCTATGTTTGTTTGCGGTGTAAACCTTGAGGCTTACACTCCAGATATGGACATCGTTTCTAACGCTTCTTGTACTACTAACTGTCTTGCTCCAGTAGCAAAAGTTCTTAACGACAACTTCGGTATCGTTGAAGGTCTTATGACAACTGTACACGCTGCTACAAACACACAAAAAACTGTTGATGCTCCTTCTAAGAAAGACTGGAGAGGTGGTCGTTCTATCCTAGGTAACATCATTCCTTCTTCTACAGGTGCTGCTAAAGCAGTAGGTAAAGTTATCCCAGCTCTTAATGGCAAACTTACAGGTATGGCTTTCCGTGTACCAACAGCTGACGTTTCTGTTGTTGACTTAACTGTACGTCTTGAAAAAGGTGCTTCTTACGAAGAAATCAAAGCTGCTATCAAAACAGCTTCTGAAACAACTATGGCTGGTGTTCTTGGTTACACTGAAGATTCAGTAGTTTCTACTGACTTTACTTCAGATGCTCGCACATCTATCTTTGACGCTAACGCTGGTATCGCTCTTAACGATAACTTCGTAAAAGTTGTTTCTTGGTATGATAATGAGTGGGGTTATTCTAACAAAGTTCTTAACCTTATCTGCCACATGGATTCTGTTAAATAATTTTAGATAGTATAACAAATACATATTTGGAGTGACCTTTGGGTCGCTCCTTTTTTTATTTTATTGGTGCTAAGGCGTATTCGCAAAACCCTTTTGCGGATTTGCCTATATACCAAAAAAGAGATTAGAGATTACAACAAATCCTAATCTCTAATCCCTAATCTCTAACCCCTAATCTCTAACCTCTAACCTATATAACTACTTTTTTCGAGTTAAAGGAGTTACACTATAATCAGTAAAATCTCCTTTAAGGTATTTGTAATAGCCACTAACTGCAATCATAGCAGCATTATCGGTAGTAAATTTACGTTTTGGAAGAAACACTTTCCAACCTTGCTTAGCTCCGTAATGTTCAAGACGATTACGAAGTCCGCTATTTGCCGAGACACCTCCGCCTATAGCAATCGTGGTGATTCCTGTCTCTTTTACCGCTTTTTTCAGCTTATTTAACAATATCTCAATGATTGTATGTTGCAGGGAAGCACATAAATCTTCCTTATTTTTCTCGATAAAATCTGCATCTTCAGCAATTCTATCACGTAGAAAGTATAAAAATGAGGTTTTCAAGCCACTAAAGCTGTAGTTAAGACCATCTACATTAGGTTTTGCAAATTTAAATGCTTTGGAGTCGCCCTGAGCTGCAAGTTTGTCGATTACTGGACCACCAGGGTATGGCAGACCCATAATTTTAGCACATTTATCGAACGCCTCACCTGCTGCATCATCGATAGTTTCGCCGATAATTTCGATAGCGTGGTGGTCGCTCACCTTAACAATCTGTGTATGCCCTCCCGATACTAGAAGAGTAAGGAAAGGAAAGGTAGGATGAGGACAAGTATCACCCTCTTCGTCGATAAAATGAACAAGAATATGACCTAAAAGGTGGTCGCACTCAATAAGCGGAATATTCGACATTAGTGATAGTCCTTTTGCAAACGAAATACCCACAAGCAGCGAACCCATAAGCCCCGGACCACGTGTAAATGCAATTGCATCTACCTCGTCGATTGTTACACCAGCATCTTTGAGTGCTTTATCAACAACAGGCACAATATTTTGTTCATGCGCACGTGAAGCAAGCTCTGGCACCACTCCACCCCACTGCTCATGTACACTTTGCGAAGCTATTACACTCGAAAGCAGCGTTGTGTCTCGAAGTACCGAAGCCGAAGTGTCGTCGCACGACGACTCTATTCCTAAAATTACTATATTATCTTCCATTTTCTAATTTTCCCTGCTCGTTAGTCCATTTTAAGTACTGCAAGGAATGCCTCTTGTGGCACCTCTACGTTACCCACTTGGCGCATACGTTTCTTACCTTTTTTCTGTTTTTCTAGCAGCTTACGTTTACGAGAAATATCACCACCATAACATTTTGCGGTAACATCTTTACGTAGAGCTTTAACTGTTTCACGAGCGATAATTTTTGCACCGATTGCCGCTTGAATTGCAATATCAAACTGTTGGCGTGGGATAAGCTCTTTTAGTTTTTCACACATTTTACGACCAAAATCGTAGGCTCTATCTCTATGGATAAGAGACGAAAGCGCATCGACAACCTCGCCATTTAGCAGAATATCCAATTTTGAAAGCACCGAATCTTGGTAGCCAATTTGGTGGTAGTCGAACGAAGCGTAGCCTCTCGAAATACTCTTTAATTTGTCGTAAAAATCGAATACAATCTCGGCAAGCGGCATCTCAAACACCACCTCAACACGGTCAGTAGTCAAAAACGATTGATTCTTAAGCACACCACGCTTGTCGATACATAGCTTCATTACAGTTCCCAAATATTCACTTTTTGTGATAATTTGAGCAGAGATATATGGCTCTTGAATGTAGTCTATAATTGTTGGCTCAGGTAGTCCCGATGGATTGTGCACATCAAGCTCCTCACCTTTGGTTGTAAACACTTTATATGATACGTTGGGTACAGTAGTGATAACATCCATATCAAATTCACGATACAAACGCTCTTGGATAATCTCCATATGAAGCAGACCAAGAAAACCACAACGGAAACCGAAACCTAATGCTAGCGACGATTCTGGCTCATAGGTTAGCGAAGCATCGTTTAGCTTTAGACGCTCTAGTGAAGCACGTAAATCTTCGTATTGGTCGGAATCAACAGGATAAAGACCAGCAAATACCATCGGTTTAACATCCTCAAAACCATCAATTGCAACTTCGCATGGACGTGCCACATGGGTAATAGTGTCGCCCACCTTTACATCAACCGAAGTTTTGATACCCGATATAATATAACCCACATCACCTGCTGAGATAGTCTCTTTTGGTATCATTTTTAGCTGTAAGATACCAATTTCGTCGGCATCATACTCACTTCCAGCATTAAAGAATTTTACTTTGTCGCCTTTTTTAATCTGACCATTCATTACACGGAAATAGGCAATAATTCCACGGAATGGATTAAATACAGAGTCGAAAATAAGGGCTTGAAGCGGCGCACTCTCGTCACCTTTAGGAGCAGGAATACGGTCGATAATCTCATCTAAAATCTCAGTAACCCCCTCACCAGTCTTTCCTGAAGCGGCAAGAATCTCTTCGTGTTTACAGCCAAGCAGGTCGACAATTTGATCTTTCACCTCATCGACCATAGCAGCAGCCATATCGATTTTGTTGAGCACTGGGATAATCTCTAGGTCGTGGTCGAGAGCAAGATAAAGATTAGATATTGTTTGCGCTTGAATACCTTGAGTAGCGTCTACAATTAGCAGTGCACCCTCACATGAGGCAATCGCACGTGACACCTCATACGAAAAATCGACGTGACCTGGAGTGTCGATAAGGTTAAGAACATATTTTTGTCCATCCTTAACGTGCTCCATCTGGATAGCGTGACTTTTTATGGTAATTCCCTTCTCTCTTTCAAGATCCATATTATCGAGCACCTGCGCTTGCAGATCTCTTTCACTAATTGTTTTAGTTGTTTCAAGTAGACGATCGGCAAGTGTACTTTTACCGTGGTCGATGTGCGCAATAATACAGAAGTTGCGGATATTCTTCATAGATATGATACTATTTTATTATGGTGAGTTCTAATTTCTGAATTTTGAGATATTAGAAGTTCCTTTATGAAAATCGTGAATTTTCACCTTTTTATTGTTCTATAAACTAACGGAAACTTCTAAAATCTAAATCTAAAGCCTTAAAATAAAAAATCTCTCAAAATCCAGAATTTAGAACTTCCCTAACTTTTTCGCCCCTTATTTAGAGCAAAATGTATAATTGTGCAAATTTACATAAAATAATTGAATTTTAGAAATCCACTAAAAGAATATACCCTCAAAAAGTCTTTGTGTAACTTTTTGAGGGTATATTCTTTTAGTGGATTTCTAAAAGTTGATTTTTAGAAATTCATTTAGATAGAAAGCACACGTAGAGTCTCCATCAAATCATTATTGATAGGCTTATCTTTTTTGATAGCTTTTGTGAATGAAACTAGCTCAATATTGTCGTTTTTGATACCAACCATAACATTACGTTGACCATCCATAAGAGCATCAATAGCAGCAGCACCCATGCGACTTGCAAGAATACGATCGTTTGCAGTTGGCGAACCACCACGTTGCAAGTGACCTAAGATTGATACACGTACATCGTATTGAGGGTATTCTGTTTTCATACGTTCAGCAAGGAACATTGCACCACCAGTGTGAGGACTCTCAGCAACAAGCACAATACTACTATTTTTAGACTTACGGAAACCGTTACCGATAAGAGTATCAAGAACGTCGTGGTCTACTGCCATCTCAGGAATAATTGCAGCCTCAGCACCCGAAGCAATAGCACCATTTAGAGCTAAGAAACCTGCATCACGACCCATAACCTCGATAAAGAACAGACGCTCATGCGAAGAGGCAGTATCACGAATTTTATCGACAGCATCCATAATTGTGTTAAGAGCTGTGTCGTAACCAATTGTTGTATCGGTACCATAAAGGTCGTTGTCGATAGTACCAGGAAGCCCAACGATAGGGAAATTAAACTCTTGAGCGAAAATACGTGCACCTGTCAGTGTACCATCACCACCAATTGCAACAATTGCATCAATCTCTTCTCGTTGCAAAGTTTCATAAGCAATTTGACGACCCTCTGGTGTCATAAACTCCTTACAACGAGCTGTTTTTAGGATTGTTCCCCCTTGTTGGATAATGTTACTTACATTTTGAGTTTTAAACTCTGCAATCTCGCCTGTAATCAGCCCTTTATAACCACGGTAAATAGCTTTTACACGCATTCCATTGTAGATAGCAGAACGTGTCACTGCACGTACTGCAGCATTCATACCTGGAGCATCGCCCCCAGATGTAAGAATACCGATACATTTAATGTTTGTCATACCTCTATATATTAATAGAATTTTTAAAAATTAAAATTGTTTGTAGTAGCTCTAAGTAGGGTAAAATAATTATTGGTGTATTTTTAAAAGTGCTATTGGAGATGAGATTTTTTGCTATTGAATCGAAAATATAGTGGTTCTATATTGAGATTTAATAGTGAAAAATA
>JAWXTR010000116.1:0-8192 GCA_044433365.1 Rikenellaceae bacterium | reverse complement strand
CAATATAGAACCACTATATTTTCGATTCAATAGCAAAAAATCTCATCTCCAATAGCACTATTAAAAATACACCAATAATTATTTTACCCTACTTAGATAGGTTAAGATTGGAAATTTTCAAAAAATTATATATTTTTGCAGAGAATGTGTATTTAATCACATATAAGTGAAGTTCTAAATGCTGGATTTTAAAGATTAGAACTTCACGTAATATAACAATAATTACCATTACTATGAAAAATATATTATTATCGCTACTTTTTTCGGTATTATCTCTTTCAGCTATGGCTCGTGAGGTGATAAACTTTAATTATGGATGGAACTTTACTACAAATTTCAATGAAATTAATAAGGGAGAGATAGTTTCGCTTCCTCATATATGGCAGAAAAACGGAAACATTAATATACAAAATCAAAATACAGCCTACTATATTAAAGAGTTTAAGGCTCCAGTTCGTTTTAATAGTAAAGATTTATATCTGCGTTTCCATGGTGTGAGTTCAGTTGCAGCAGTCTATATAAATGGCAAATTTGCTTATGAACACAAAGGGGCTTATACAGCTTTTAATGTGAATGTTACACCTTTTATCAATAGTGGTGCTTACAATTCGATAATGGTTGTAGTTTCTAATAGTCAAAGGCTTGATGTAATGCCTTTTTTAAGTGAAAACAAAATTTTTGGAGGTATCTATTCAGATGTTGAGCTTATTGTAACCGAAAAAGAGCATATTTCTTTAGACTATTATGGGTCTGAGGGGGTATTTGTAAAGACCAAAAACCTAACAGATAGTGCAGCAGAAATAGAGGCAACAGTAATGCTAAATGGTACTCCATCCTCATTAGTTGGTGTTGAAGTTGAGATAAGTAGTGACGATGTCGTATCTACATCTAATTTTAGAAATATCAAGCTCGATAGCAGAGGAGAGGCAAAGGCGATAATGAGTCTGAATTTGGATTATCCTCGTCTTTGGAGAGGTAAAAGTGATCCATTCTTATATGATATATCTGTTAAAACTATTGTCTCTAACATTGCAACCGACTCCGTTACTACAAAATTTGGTGTTCGTAAGGTTGAGATTGATGCTAGCAATCAATTTCTGTTAAATGGAGATACAATAATGCTCCGTGGCGTGAATATGGTTCAAGACAACGATTTATCTGCCTCTGCTTATAGCAACCAAGATTTTATAATTGATACTGATTTAATTCTTGAGATGGGTGCAAATTCTGTCCGCTCTAATAGTAGTGCACTCTCTTCTTACGCTTATGATTTATTCGACAAAGAGGGGATTATTGCATGGATAGACCTACCTTTTGCCTCAGATATGGCTTTTGAGGGAAAGGGATTTGCTGATAACTACGCACTTCGAGATAACGGAGAGAGGCAGCTAATGGAGTTAGTATATCAACACTACAACCACCCTTCTATCTGTTTTTTAGGTATTTTTAACGAAATTTCTACCACTGGTGATAGCCCTATAAGCTATATTTCTGAGCTTAACACCATCGCAAAACGTGAATGGGCAGACAGAATTACTGTTGCTTCAAGCGTAGGAGATGGAGCGATAAATAAAATTACAGACGCCATCACATGGCCTATTTATTATGGTTGGAATCAAGGAATTGTAACAGACTTTTCAGTTTGGGTAAACCAAATTAAAAGCAATTATCGTGAATTAAAAGGAGCAATTGCCGAATATGGTATTCCAGCTGATTTCAGAACTAAACCATCGAAAGAGAACGAAAATTTAGGTGTAATTAGAAAAGAGAGCAATATTTATGGTTATCCTCAGAACTCACAATCACTATTTCACGAAAGTTATTATAAAGTAATTCGTAATTCGTCAAATTTTTGGGGTAGTTATATTAGTTCAATGTTTGAATATTCGAGCAATGATAGCTCTACAGGTGGTATAAACCAAATGGGACTTGTAAGCTACGATAGAACTCGTAAAAAAGATGCTTTCTACTTCTATAAAGCTAATTGGAATAAAAATGATATGTTTATACATATTGCAAACAAGATATACAACAACAGAGTGGGATTGAAACAGAATTTAAAAGTGTACACAAACCTACAAGATGCTACACTATTTGTAAATGGTGTTGAAATAGGCACAAAATCAGCTAGTTTAGGCACTATTGAGTGGAGTAACGTCGCCTTAAATAGAGGATCAAACCGAATTGCTGTACGCTCTAGTGGCTATAGTGATAGCTTTGTAATTCAAATTTACGACGATTTAATGGCATGCAACTTATAAAAAGCTCCGAAAGTCAGATTTTAAAAATTCCCCTTAATATATATACTAACCTTAAACAATATTGATTATGAGAATCAAAAGTTTAGTAGCTCTTAGTCTACTTATTTCCCCATTGCTTAACAGTTGTAATAATGTTATTGAGACAAGCGATGATTTAATATTGTGGTACGATACACCCTCTACAGAGTTTTACGAGGCTTTGCCAATCGGAAATGGTAGATTAGGAGCTACAATATATGGTGGTGCTCAAAAAGAGACCATAAGCCTTAATGAAGAGACTCTCTGGGCTGGTGGTCCGGGGAATAATCTTATTGAGGGATTTAATAGTGAGCTTCCAAAAATTCGTCAACTCATTGCAGAGGGTAAAAATAAGGAGGCAGAAATTATTCTGGACAATTTTAGTCCTAAAGGGTACAAAAAATCAAATGCAGGTATGCCATATCAATGTGTTGGTGATATTATCATTAACAACAATAATATGGGTCAAGTGAGTGAATATAGACGTGAATTAGATTTATCTACAGCAATTGCTACAACCAAATATAAGCAATCGGGCATAAATTATACAACTCGCAGTATAGTATCGCTTGTGGATAATATTATTGTAACAGAAATTACCGCCGATAAAAAAAATAGCATAAATATAGGTTTAACAGTAACCTCAATGCAGCCTAATCACACCACTGATGTAAGCAATAATGCTATCTATCTAAAAGGCGTATCTACTGATTTTGAAAATAAAAAGGGAGAGGTGGAATTTACCACCATTGTAAAACCTAAGATTGAAAGTGGATTTGCCGAGTATAGGGGTGATAAAATTATTATCTCTGCTGCAACAAAAGTGACTATCTACACCTCTATTGCCACAAATTTTGCAAGCTACAACGACCTTACTATAGATGAAAATCAAAAAGCTCAATCTATTTTAGACAAAGCGTATGGTAAAGATTTTGATAAAATGGCTAAAAAACATACTGCTAAATTTAAGAGTATGTTTGATAGAGTAGATTTAAATTTTGGAGCAGATAGTTTTAAAGAAATCCCCACAGATGAGAGATTGGCTAACTTTTCAACAAAGAGCGACCCTCAATTTATGGAGATACTGTTTCAATATGGTCGTTACCTATTAATATCAAGCTCGCAACCCGGAGGTCAGGCTGCAAACCTACAAGGCATTTGGTGTAAAGATTTACGCCCAGCGTGGGACAGTAAATATACACTTAACATTAATCTTGAGATGAATTACTGGCTTGCAATGTCGACAAATCTTTTTGAGGTGCAAGAGCCTCTCCTTTCATTAATAGAAGATTTATCAGTAGTAGGCAAAGAGAGTGCTGAGAAAATGTATGGTGCACGTGGTTGGAATGCCCACCACAATACCGATATTTGGCGTATAACAGGTATTGTAGATGGTGCTTTTCACGGAACTTGGCCTACAAGTGGTGGATGGCTTGTTCAGCATATTTGGCTGCAATATCTTTATAGTGGCGATATAGATTTTCTTAGAAAATATTACCCTATAATAAAAGGTGCAGCACTTTTCTATAGAGATATGCTCATAAAAGAGCATAGAAACGAGTGGATGGTAATCTCACCGTCAAACTCTCCCGAACATGCAATGCCAAGTTGCGGCTCACCAATATCAGAGGGTGCAACTATGGATAACCAACTAATTACCGACCTATTTGGATATGTCATTACAGCCTCTGAGGTGTTAGATACCGATAAAGATTTTGCATCTGAGCTAAAGGCAATTTTACCGCAAACTGCACCGATGCAGATAGGTTCTTGGGGGCAACTTCAAGAGTGGTTAGATGATGTTGACTCCCCCAAAGACGACCATCGCCACAAATCACACCTTTACGGACTATATCCATCAAATCAAATCACCCCTATACGCACTCCAGAGCTTGCCGCTGCTGCAAAAACCACAATATATGCTCGTGGATTAATGAGTACAGGCTGGGCTATGGCTTGGAATATCTGTTTTGCTGCTCGTCTTTTAGATTCTGAGCTTCTTACAAAATCTATCAACTTAGGTATTACACCTGCAATTAAAAAAGGTAGTTCGAAAGCAGAATATGGTGGATTATACCCAAATCTTACAAATTGTGCACACAACCATCTTCAACTTGATGGCACTTTTGGAACAACGGCTGGCATAGCTGAGATGATAATGCAGTCGCACGATGGAGCTATTCATCTTATTCCAACACTTCCTGTAGGATTAGAGACTGGGAGCGTTAAAGGATTAAGAGCACGTGGAGGTTTTGTTGTGGATATGGAGTGGAATGAGGGTGAAGTTGAAAGCTGTACCATAGAATCTACAATAGGGGGAGTGTGCAGAGTGCGTTCACATACACCACTAAAAGGCAAAAATATAGAAGAGGCTATAGGTAATGTTGACAATTTATTTCTTACAACACCAACTATAAATAGGCCTATCAATAACTCATTAAATCCTATAGAAACCGACAAGTTAAGAGAGTATTACGAGTATGATATTAAGACAACTAAAGGTGAAAAGATAACACTTTACCGTAACTAAAAGAATATCATTAATGGGAGTCAAAAACAGCATCATAAATCTGTTTTTGACCCCTATTTTCATACTTTGGCTTAAAATTTGTAAAATGTGAGTCGATTAATAACTTATTAAACGATTAAGATTATGACGAATTTTAAACTACTTTTTGTAGCTTTTTTTGCTACGTTAATTTCAATGAGCTACACTTCGCATGCTCAAGTCTATCCTTTAGGAGAGTCGGTCGAACTTTTCTACTTTACTCCTACCGAAAGTAGCAGTGTAGATGTAGTAGATTTTATCGCCTATACTCCCGAACAACATTTCCTCGAATCTAAAGCTCCACGTTTTGTGCTTACAGACTCAAAACATCGCTTTGCTCTAGGTATTGGTGGTGTTGTAAGAGGCGTAACTTCGGTAGATTTTGCAGGAATTATCCCAACTTCTACCGATGAAGGTTTCCAGAATGCCTATATCCCTACAACTTTAGGAAATCTTCCAAAAGCGCAGGCGCAAATGTCGGCTGCCACTTCCGAAGTATTTGTAAAGTTAGTAGGCTCGGCTGGTAGGCTTGGCAACTTTACAGTCTACACCTCTATGAACTTTATGGGTGAGAATTACACTCCGCAACTTCGTAAAGCATATGTTCAATTTTGTGGATTTACCGCTGGTCAACTTTGGAGTACTATGACCGACTTAAATGCGCTTCCTCCAACTATCGACTATGCTGGTCCTATTAGTTATGCGGGTTATCATGTGCCACAAGTGCGTTATGGTCGTCTGTTTGCACGTGAGAGAATGCAATTTGCTATTGCTGCTGAAGATCCAACTGTATATGCAACATATTCTACAACTGCTGTTGCACAGGCTCAAGGTGTACCAAATTTTGTAGCATATCTTCAAGCTAATGGTGATGGTGGTGGTCATATTAGAGTTAGTGGTATCTACCGCAATATGAATTACAAAGATTTAAATATCGATTTAAGCGACAACACAAGCGGTTGGGGCGTTCAACTAAGTGGAGTAAGCAATTTGGGTAGTGTCTTAAAACTTTACTATCAAGGTATTTATGGTGAAGGTATTGCAAGCTATATGAATGATTTAAGCAATCTTCCTTATGATATGGTTGCAAATCAAAATATTATGGGCAATATGCAGGTAATGCCAATGTGGGGCTGTTATGGAGGTATACAGATCAACCTTTCAGAGTCGGTGTATATGTCGACAACTTATAGTTACTCTCGCCTTTATGGTATTGATAGCTATGATATGCACGATGTTTACAAACATGCTCAATATTATGTTGCAAATATGTTTTGGGATATTACAAATGATTGTACTTTTGGTGTAGAGTATATTCATGGTAATAGACGTGATCACTTCGGTGCATGGGGTGTGGCAAATCGTGCCAATATTATGGTTCAATATAGTTTCTAATAATGCCAATAAAGGACATTAAAAACCTTCTTCCGCTTTTAGCGAGCGGAGCGAAGCTGTGAGTGGAAACTCAGCGATTTTTGCCAGCCCTTCGGGCGTGCTTTTTTAAAAAAGCGTTAAAATCCAATTTTTAGAAGTTCCCTTTTTATAATTCGAGTTGCAAAAATAACTCGAAATAGCTCAAAAATTTCAAACCTTTATTCGCATTAACAATAGAGTCGTTTCCTTTATAAATTCTTATAAAATCTTTTCTCTTTATTATAAAAAAGAGAAAAGATTTTTATTTTTTGTTAAAAACTTTAACAAAAAACAGTAAATTAATTGAAAAAGATAGTAAAATTTAGATAAATTATATTAATTTTGCATTGGAAAAAAATTATAACTAATGGGAACTTCTAAAATTTTTCAAAATCCAAAATTTAGGACTCCCCTAATTTTAAATTGGAAGAAAGTATGTATTTATCAAAATTTGGATGGATTAGACGCAGACATCAAATTATAAAATCTACACATCTATTTTCAAGTAAGCCGTGGGCTGGAGGAGTTATACTATTAGTTAGTGTCGCCTTTGCAATGATATTTGCAAATATGGAGTGGAGTAAGCATTTTTACCACGAGCTTTTAACTACCGATTTGTCAATTCTTATTCACACTGCTGACAATGAGATAAATCTTTTTTTCCCTAAGAATATGAACCTTGAGAAGCTGATAAATGATGGCTTGATGGTAATATTCTTCTTTGTCGTTGGGTTAGAAATAAAGCGAGAAGTCCTCCATGGCGAGCTATCAACATTTAAACAGGCGATACTTCCAGTTATGGCTGCTATAGGTGGAATGGTAGTCCCTGCTATAATCTATTTTATTATAAATCAA
The DNA here is from genome assembly GCA_044433365.1 of Rikenellaceae bacterium. Classification (GTDB taxonomy): domain Bacteria; phylum Bacteroidota; class Bacteroidia; order Bacteroidales; family Rikenellaceae; genus CAMQVM01. The sequence goes on along the minus strand of JAWXTR010000116.1, from coordinate 1,097 downwards.
GGCACTTCAGTTGAAATTGGTTGGGGAATACCGATGGCTACTGATATTGCATTTGTAATCGGGATATTAACCTTACTTGGTCGGAGAGTGCCGCTTTCACTAAAAATATTTCTGATGGCATTAGCTATTGCTGACGACTTGGGTGCAATTATCATAATAGCACTATTTTATGGAGGGGCAATCAATCTCACCTGTCTTACAATCGCATTAGTAATAGTATTAGGCGTATTTTTAATAAATAGATTGGGGGAAAGAGAGATGATTTTCTATATAATTCCTGGTATTGTGGTGTGGACTCTATTCTATTACTCTGGTATTCATGCTACTCTATCTGGTGTAATTATGGCGATGCTTGTCCCAAGTAAACCAAGATATAGCAAAGCATACTTTTTACGTAAGATTTCAATATTATCGTCAAAAATTAATAATGACAGTGATAAATCTGACGAACTAAGCCACCACCATCTTCACCATATTCATCGTATTGCACTTGGGTCAATCTCTATGAGCGATAAATTAGAGGAGGCATTAACCCCATTTGTGGCATTTGTTATAATGCCAATATTTGCTTTGGCAAATGCTGGTGTTGAGATTGATATCAACCATCTTAATATATTTAAATACTCTCCTATTGAGGGAGCAATGGGATTAGGTATTTTTCTCGGACTCGTACTAGGCAAACCTATTGGTATCACATTAATGAGTTGGATTGCAGTAAAACTAAAATTTGCAGATATGCCCTCGGGAGCCAATTGGAAGATGCTATTTGCTGTTGCAGCACTTGCAGGAATTGGATTTACTATGTCTATCTTTATCGACACACTAGCCTTTTTTAATGTAAATATCAGTTACGTAGATCAAGGTAAAATTGCTATTTTAATTAGCTCTCTTGCAGCTTCTCTATTAGGAATTGCTCTGATATTTCTCTTTTCTAGGGGGAAGGTTACTGATTAAAGTTTAGCTTTGTCTCAGCTAGCTAATAAGTAGGGTAAAATAATTATTGGTGTATTTTTAATAGTGCTATTGGAGATGAGATTTTTTGCTATTGAATCGAAAATATAGTGGTTCTATATTGAGATTTAATAGTGAAAAATATC
>JAWXTR010000115.1:0-8268 GCA_044433365.1 Rikenellaceae bacterium | reverse complement strand
ATGAGATTTTTTGCTATTGAATCGAAAATATAGTGGTTCTATATTGAGATTTAATAGTGAAAAATATCGCTCCAAGAGTGCTATTAAGAATATGGCAATAATTGTTTTACACTACTTACTTTTTTTTCTTACTAATATTTTTACAAAAAAAATACCGCCTAGAGCAACAGAAACCATTTTTTAGTAAAGAGAATTTCTAAAATTACAAATTATTATCAAACAAAAATCAAAAAAAATAGTAAAAGATTAATCATAATCCAATATTTTTCATAACTTTACACTTTTAAACCTTGTATCTTACTATAGCGAACTTCTAAAATAATGTACTAAATAAAATCAAATAATTAATACAAACAACCATGAAGAAATTTTTTACACTTTATTGCCTATTAGCGGCAATCATTTTTGTAGGGTGTACAAAATCGGATCTCCAAGATTTTCGAGATGAGATTGCCGACCTTACAGATAAAATCGAGTCACTCGAATCGGATGTGTCTCTAGCAAATAGTCAGATTGCATCGTTGCAAAGCATCGTTGCAGCATTAGAAAACAACGACTACGTCACCGACGTTTCGCCACTAGTAGAAAATGGCGTAGAGGTGGGCTACACAATCAGCTTTTCAAAAAGCGCACCTATCACAATCCTCAACGGTCAAAGTGAAGCAGCCCCTGTAGTAGGCGTAGCAGCCGACGAAGATGGCAACTACTATTGGACTGTAAAAGTGGATGGAGAGCAAGCAACATGGCTTTTAGGCGATGATGGCGAGAAAATCCCAACTACAGGCGCAGATGGCACAGATGGTGAGAGCAGCGAAGTTAACGGTACTCTACCAGTAATTAGCATCGGCGAATATGAGGGCGAAACTTACTGGATGATAGATGGTGAGTGGTTGCTATTCAACGACGAAATGGTACCAACCGATGGCGTTAGTGGCTCAGATGCATCGGATGGTTCGGATGGAACGAATGGCGCAGATGGTGCAGATGGCTCAGATGGAGCAGATGGTAGTAGCAACCCAGCAAATAGCGTAACTTACACCGATAATGGCTCTACCGTAACCATTAAATTTGGTGATACAGCCTTTACATTTGCAAAATCGTCAAGTACAATTTCATTTGTATCTTACGACAATGTAATATTGACAGATGCAACCAACACAATAGAGCTAATTATGCCACAAACCCTACCAGAAGATGGCTACACATCTATCTCAGCAGAGGTTATAGGCACAAACAACGAGACAGGCTCGGCAACAGTAACAAGATCAACTGCAACCGCTGGCGTTTGGGGCGTAGAGGTATCAAAACCAACCTACAACAAAGGCGTGTGGAGCAATGCAGTAATCAAAATTACAAAGCCTACAAATTATATCGGTACCACAGAGGCAAAAGCAATCCTAACAGTATCGCTAGTAGAGACAGGTGGTAGTACAGTAAGTACATCAGTACTATTCGAATTTGACCCTAAAAACGATACTGCAATAGCAGGAAACGGTGAATCTATCAAAAATATTGCAGATAAAGATGCTATTGAGACGGTTAAAATACTCGAAACAGTGACAGATGAAACTATTAAAGAGATTTTCGAAGCTATCACCGACCCAAATGAAGGTCTAAAAAATGTAACAACTCTCGACCTTTCAGAATGTACCTCTATCACAACCATTCCAGCAGGATATTTCGAAAATAATAGAGTTATTGAAGAGGTAAAAATTCCAGAAAACGTAACAATCGAAGATGGAGCTTTTCAATATTGTACAGCCATCAAAACTGTAACAATAGGTAATAATACAACAAAAGCAGTGACACGTAGTGCTACTGTAACTCGTGCTGCTCAAGAAAATACAATTGGTTCGTGGGCGTTTTACGGTTGCGTAAGCCTTGAAGAGGTAATATCTTGTAGTGGTATTACTACTATAGGTAATTGTGCATTTAGTGGCTGTGAAAAATTAGAAATTATTCCTCTTCCAGATGTAAAAACTATTGGTGACGAAGCATTTAGTGGTTGTAAATCTCTTAACGTAATCGCAGCACCTAAAGCTACATATATAGGAGCAGCTGCATTTATGAATTGTAGTAGCTTATTAGATGTTTCGTTAGCTACAGATCTAAATGTAAAGTTAGCAGATATCGGCGCAGATGCTTTTGATGCAACCGAAAATATCATTCTAACATTAGGCGAAGCAAATAGCAGCTTAGTAGATGGTAAGAAACTAACTGTAGGCGATTATAGTGCTATATTTCAAAGAATAGATGTTGGTAATGAAGTGGTTGGAAATATAGAATATATCGACCTAACTTCATATTCAGCGACAAACTACCCAGAGGGCGACAATTGGGGAGTTTATTCAAGTGCTGAGCCTACAATCAAAGATTTTGCAGGTCTTAGAGCGGCATTAAAAGCCGTAGAATCTGAAAATCCAGAGCGTAGAATCGCTTTAGAGTTTCCTGATGTTGAGGTAATGCCAGATGATTATGAGGTTTACAATGGACAGGAAGGTCTAGCTGGTTGTGAATCAATAGGCTCAGTCTATATGCCACTTGTTAAAAAAATAGGTTCCGAATCACTTAGCTTCTGCGAATATCTTACAACTGTTAATGCTCCATCACTTGAACATATCTCTTATGGAGCCTTTGAGTTTTGTAGGAGTCTTAAAAATATTACTCTTGAAAAAGTTAAAGTTTTTAAATATAACGCATTCCGGGGTTGTTCGGGATTAGAAGAAGTTGAATTTCCAGTTCTTGAAGAACTTCATGAATATGCATTTGGCAAATGTACCAACCTAACCTCAATAACAATACCTTCTACAATTAAATTTATCGGCAATTCAGTATTTATCTACTGTGACAATATTACAGATGTTAATTTTCCATCAGATAATGAGTGTTATGCTTACAGAGATGGTGTTATATACGATGTTGAATATAAAAGTATATTATTATCATTTCCAGCTTTAGTACCAACTAATTACACTCCTGCTGATGATATAGTTGTGACAGGGACTGAGTGGGGTGCCTTTAGTGGAGCTTTATATCTTAAAACTGTAAAATTACCAAATGTTACAGAATTAGCTGATATAACCTTTGAACGTTGCAAAAACTTAACCTCAGTTGAAGCCCCTAAAGCAACAACATTAAATACTGGGCTGTTCACATATTGTGAAAAATTAGAATACATAACCTTAGCAACCGAAAGTACCACACATCTATCTTGTGAAGAGCAATGTTTTTCAGCCGTTAGCACAGATAATATTACCTTAACAATTGGTTCAGCAGCAGCTGAGGGAGTAGTAAGCGGCAATAATCTTACAATTGATGGTATGACCTACACCTTTAAAGAGATTATAGTAAAACAACAAGCTCCCGTAGAATATAAAACTATGGCATTGGCAGATATTACGCCAGAGAGCTACCCTACAGGTAACTATTGGGAGATAACTTCGGATGCAGTAGTGAGTGAAGCTGAATTTTCTGGATTAAAATTAGCATTAGACAAAATAGCAGAAAATGGTGAAACAATTAATCTAAAACTTCCAAATTTAAAAAGCATTAGTGATTATAACGGAAATTCTGGTCCGTTTTTTAATGGAGAGTCGCTTACTGCTGTTGATATGCCAGAGATGGAAGAGATATATGACAGATTTTTCACCTTTTCATCTATTACTTCTATTTCAATAAATAGTGCAAAATCAGTGGGAAATTCTGCCTTTGAAAATTGCGAAAATCTGGTTACTGTATCTATGGATGAAGTAGAAGAAGTTAAAGATAACGCTTTTTCTGCATGTCAAAATTTAGTGTCGGTATCGATGCCTAAAGTTAAAACAATAGGTAAAGAGGCATTTTTTATCTGTTCAAAACTATCATCTTTAACACTCCCTACATCATTAACCTCAATTGGAGAAAGTGCTTTTAGAAGCTGTTCTAGCTTAGAATTAACAGTTCCATCTTCTGTAACTAACATTGATGGAGGTGCATTTGCAGACATAAATTCACTAGATTTAGATGCAAATTCAAATTACGCTATCGATGATAATGGAATAGTATATAACAGCGATAAAACAAAAATTATCTCTGCTTCATCATATGCTTCAATAAACGGAGATCTTTCAATTCCAGAGAGTGTTACTGAAATTAGCAATTACGCTTTTTCTCAGGCTATTAAAAATGAAAGTATTGAACTATCACTACCAAATGTAACAACGATTGGCGAGGGTGCATTTGAATTTAGCTGGGCTAAAAGTTTAAATCTTCCAAAATTAGAGACAGTTGGAGAGAGAGCATTTGTAGGTAATACTAAATTAACATCTTTATGCTTACCATTAGTAGAAGAGATTAAATATCAATCACTATTATATTTAACAGAAATAGAAACTATCTCTCTTCCATCTGCTACAACTTTGTCACCAAGCTCAATTTGCCAAACCTCTAGCCTTAAAGTTTTAGAGTTAGCGACAACAACAGGTGCAAAATTAACCACAATAGGACCTGATGAATATGGTAACGATGCTTTTGATAACGACAATATGCAAAACGTAACCCTAATATTAGGAAAAGACAACGCAGAGTTCGTAAACGGAAACAGATTAACAGTAAGCGGAGTAAGTGCAACATTTAAAGAGATTATCCTAGTTGAGCATAAAAATGTATATGCTTATCAAGAAGCAAAAACTATCGCAGCCACAATCCACCCAACCACTAACGCTTGGGCAATTACAGGCAATCCAACAGATACAGATTTAACTAATATCAAAGCAGCAGTAGAAGCATACGGCAATCCAGTATTTTTATACTTTGTAGATGCAACAGAAATTACTACAGAGGCTTTTAAAGGCGTAGAAAATCTTAAATCAGTTGATATGCCAAAGGTAACAACAATTCAAGATAGTGCATTTAGTGGCTGTACAGGTTTAATCTATGTTAATGCACCTCTAGCAACCTCTATTGGCGATGCAGCATTTACAGACTGTAGTAGCTTAGAAATATTTCCATCGATAAATTAATAAACAGATAAATCCATGAAAAAAATAATATCAATTTGTTGCTTATTAGCGACGATATTTTTTGCAGGGTGTACCGAATCGGATATGAATAGTATTCGTGAGGATTTAAACACTCTTACAGGAAAAGTGGAGACACTCACTTCTGATGTGACTCTTATAAATAGACAGATTGTAGCTCTGCAAACTCTTGTTTCGGCAATTAATAGCTACGACTACGTGACAAGCATCGAGCCTATCTCGGAAAATGGCGAAACAGTGGGCTACACTATCAACTTTGCAAAAAGCTCGGCAGTAACCATCTACAATGGCGAAAATGCCTCTGCTCCAGTTATTAGCGTTGCTAAAGATAGCGATGGACTCTATTATTGGACAGTGCAGGTAGGTAGCGATGCAGCCACTTGGTTGTTAGACCTAAATGGCGAAAAAGTTGCCACTACAGGTGCCGATGGCGCAAGCGGCGCAGCAGGTAGCGACGGAGCAACCCCAGTTATCAGTGTCGACGAGCTTGATGGCGTTCTATATTGGAAAGTCGATGGTGAGTGGTTGTACTATAATGGTGAAATGGTGCCAACTACAGGCTCAAATGGCGTAGATGGCACAGATGGCGAAGATGGTAAGGATGGCGAAGATGGCTCAGATGGCTCAGCAGGTGCAGATGGCGCAGCAGGTGGCAATCTCGACGCCTCAACCGTAACTTACACCGACAATGGCGCAACCGTAACTATCAACTTTGGCTCTAGCTCTTTCACTTTCGACAAAGCTACTGGCTCACTTTCGTTCTTAAAGACCGAAGATGTAACAATCAACGATACCTTTAACACTATAGAGGTGGTTATGCCAACAACCTTAGCCGAAGCCGACTTTGCAGCACTTCAAGCCGAAGTGGTAAGCAGCAATGGCGAAAGCGGCGCAGAGGTGGTGACAAAATCAGAATCTCAGCTAGGCAAATGGGGTGTAGAAATCTCAACCCCAACCTACTCTAGCGGAAAATGGAGCAACCCAATAATAACAATCTCAAAACCTACCGATCTAAACACATCTACTATCAAAGCTCAACTTACCGTAACTTTAGTTGAAAAAGATGGTACAACCTCTAGCTCTTCTGTAGCATTTACCTATCTTAACGATGATAGTGCTGCACTTGTCGCAAGCGCAGATGATATTGCAAATATCGAAAATAAAGATGCTGTAGAGAGCCTAGTTATCGACGGTAGTGCTACAGATATTGAAGATATTTTAACAGCAGTAGCTCAATATCTTCCTAACTTAACCTATCTAAATCTTTCAGATTGCTCAGATGTAACTGTTCCAGAAGGTTGCTTTAGAAATAATACAATCCTTAAAACTGTTATACTTCCAGCAGGTAGTACAATCGGTGGTGGTGCTTTTTGGGGTTGTACAGCTCTTGAAACTGTAACTATCAGTGGAGATAACACCACAACTATAGCAGTTACTCGCTCGACTACTACTGCAACAGGCACTATCGGAGATGGAGCATTCGCAGGCTGTACTGCTCTAACAAGCATCACTTGTGAGGGTATTACTTCTATCGGTATTAACGCATTTGAAGGATGTACAGCTCTTGAAAGTTTTACAGCAAATAGTGTTACTACTTTAGCAAACTTTATATTTACAGGATGTACAGCTCTTAAATCGGTAGAGATGACAAGCGTTATTTATCTTTCAATCGACCTATTTTATAACTGTACAAGCCTTACAACCGTTAATCTTCCTAATGTTAAATATATCGATTCATACTCTTTCCATAATTGTAGCTCACTAGAGTCTATAACAATGGGAAATGTTAGAACGGTAGGAGCTTATGTTTTTGAGGGTTGCGACAAATTAACAAGCGTAACATTAGCTAACGCAACTAACGAAAATGTATTAAGGTACATTTATCCAGATGCCTTTGACGACACGGAAAAAATCGACCTAACACTCGGCGAAGCAAACAGAGATTTAGTATCTTTTGGTAATTACTTAACAACAACAGAAGGTGAATATAAATATAAATTTAAATTTAAATCTATAACTATTGGTGATGATTCTGACGTAAACCCTAACTCTGCTAATTTATCAGACTACTCTGCAACTGCATATCCTACAGACAACACTTGGATTGTTAACACTGCTGCTGACCAATCTTACGCAGATTTCGTGGGGTTAAAGGCTGCTCTAGAGGCTGCTGCTGCTGCCGATGCAACCAGAAAAATTACTCTTCAATTCCCATCTCTTGAAACTTTAACAGCCAGCGGTGATTCACCATTTAAAGGTATTACATCTATTGAAGAAATTCAATTTACAGTAATGACTGACACATATTACGCAAAATCATTAATTACTGAAATAGGAGAACCTATATCTTTGGTTATGGATGGCGTTACGTCAGTAGGGGGTAGTGCTTTTAGAGGTTGCGATGCACTAACTTCTGTTACTATGAATAGCGTTACGTCAGTAGATGGTAGTGCTTTTGAGGATTGCACTGCACTAACTTCTGTTACTATGAATAGCGTTACGTCAGTAGGGGATAGTGCTTTTAGAGGTTGCTATAAACTAACTTCTGTTACTATGAATAGAGTTACGTCAGTAGGGAATTATGCTTTTTATAATTGCGATGCACTAACTTCTGTTACTATGAATAGCGTTACGTCAGTAGAGGGTAATGCTTTTGAGGATTGCGATGCACTAACTTCTGTTACTATGAATAGCGTTACGTCAGTAGGGAATAGTGCTTTTAGAGGTTGCTATGAACTAACTTCTGTTACTATGAATAGCGTTACGTCAGTAGGGCAAAATGCTTTTGAGTATTGCACTGCACTAACTTCTGTTACTATGAATAGCGTTACGTCAGTAGGGAATTATGCTTTTTTAAATTGCACTGCACTAACTTCTGTTACTATGAATAGCGTTACGTCAGTAGGGAGTTATGCTTTTAGAGATTGCACAGCACTAACTTCTGTTACTATGAATAGCGTTACGTCAGTAGGGGATTATGCTTTTTATAGTTGCACTGCACTAACTTCTGTTACTATGAATAGCGTTACGTCAGTAGGGGATTATGCTTTTAATGGTTGCAATGAACTTGAAAAAATCAATTTCCCTAAAGTTACTGAGATTGGTAATAACGCTTTTAGTTGGTGTAATACGTTAGTAACCGCATCGCTAGCAACTGAAGCAAATACGAAACTAAATTCGTTAGGAACAAATATCTTTTATGATGGTAACGGTGGTGAAAATAACTTAAACATCGCCCTAACACTCGGTG
>JAWXTR010000114.1:0-8315 GCA_044433365.1 Rikenellaceae bacterium | reverse complement strand
TAGTGGTTCTATATTGAGATTTAATAGTGAAAAATATCGCTCCAAGAGTGCTATTAAGAATATGGCAATAATTGTTTTACACTACTTAAGTAGGGTAAAATAATTATTGGTGTATTTTTAATAGTGCTATTGGAGATGAGATTTTTTGCTATTGAATCGAAAATATAGTGGTTCTATATTGAGATTTAATAGTGAAAAATATCGCTCCAAGAGTGCTATTAAGAATATGGCAATAATTGTTTTACACTACTTAATGCGAATAAAGATTTGAAATTTTTGAGCTATTTTGAGCTATTTTTGTAATCCGAGTTGTAAAGGGAACTTCTAAAATCTGACTTTCGGAGCTTTTCCGTTTTAAGGCTTCACCTTTGTATTTTTCAAATAAGGGCGGTAGGAGCCACTACAGCCCTTATTCGAAAAATCCAAATCTAAAGCCTTAAAACAAAAAATCTCTCAAAATCCAGATTTTATAACTCCCCTAAAAAATAACTTTTGTTAATGCTTTTTTAGAAAAAGCACGCCCTTTGGGCTGGTAAAAATCGTTCGTTTTCACTAACGGCTTCGCTCCGCTCGCTAAAAGCGGAAGAAGGTTTTTCAAACCTTTATTGGCATTACTAATTTCGACCAAGGATACTCCACGATAGAAATCTAAGATTTTTTTATTAAAAATATATTCGTATTTTGCCTTTAGAAGCTCAGATTCTGACGATATTAGGCGATTTTTTGAGTCGTTAAAATCGAAAACCGTTGAACGACCCTCATCAGCCTTTATTTTAGCATACTCAAATGCCTTTTGCGATGAAGTTAAAGAGCTTTGTGATGCTACAAAGTTGTCACGTGATAAAACCGCATTTTGATATGCCTGTTCAATCTGCTTATAAAGATTTACCTTTTTATCTTTTATTGCCAATTCTTGGTTTCTCATACTTATTTTTGAACTACGAAGCCTATTTCGTGTTGCAAATCTATTAAATATTGGAATTGAGATACTTAAACCCACTGTCTCACTACCATTTTGCCTCATTTGCTCTCTAAAACGTTCGTTTACTGCATCTTCGGTGAAAGAGTTGTAGTAAGAGTTGCTATATCCGCCCGATAGATTAATTGAGGGAAGTGTCGAAGCTTTAATAACTTTATGTTGATACTCCAAACTTTCGAGAGTGTACTCTGAGCTAAGAATATCAGGACGGTTTTCGACAGCATAATCATATACCTGCTCACTGCTTTCAAGTGGAGAGATAATCATACTATCAAAGCTACTTATATCGGGAGTTGCAACATCAAAATCGCTACTATTATCGAGATTTAACGCTTGCGAAAGGTTCAAAAGATTTATTGCAAGTTGCGATTTCATCTGAGAAAGAGTAAGTTTGTCTTTTGCCTCTAACGAAAGAGCCTCGTAATAGTCAGCCTCCGACGATTTACCATTTTCAAGAAGTATTTTACTACGTACCGAGTAGCTACTAGTTAGTTCTAGTTGATTTTCAGCCACTCTATATAGCTCTTTACTATACAACACCTGCAAATAGAGCGATACAATTTGTAGTGAAATATCCTCTTTTGCTGCATCGTATTGAGCAATTGCCGATTTTAGGTTTAGTTCGCTAGCAATGATGTTATTTTTAATGCTTCCTCCATTATAAATTGGCAAATCAGCCGAAATGTTGGCACTTGTAGATATTTGAGTATTATCTACATAGGTTCCATCACGTGAGGGTCCACGACCAAAATAGCTACTAGCTCCAAGTGAGGCACTTAACGATGGAAGTCGACTATTTTTTGCTGTATTTAGCTCTATTTCACTCTGCGAAGTGGATAGTTCGAGCTGCTCAAGCGATATATTATGCTCTAGTGCGTAGTCGATACACTCCGAGAGTGTCCACTTTTTTTGCGCCATTGCCGAAACACTCAGTAATGATAGAATGGCAACTATAAAAATCTGTTTTTTTCTCATAACCCAACTATTTAACCTCTACACTAACCGATGCTTTCTTGCCATCACTTTTTACAGTACCTTTAACCATATCACCAACCTCAATACCCGACAAAATCTCTACATCCACACCATTCGAAAGTCCAAGCGAAACGGTACGTTTTTCAAAAATTTGGTTTGCCTCATCTCGAATATCAGAGGTTAAAACATCTACAAAAGTGCTATCACTTTTAAATATAATAGAGCTCTCTGGAAGCGTAACGACTCCCTCACGCTTATCGGTAATAATCTCTGCATTTGCGCTATAACCTGCACGTATAAATAGAGAATCGGGAATATTAACAGCAGCTTTTATCTCAAAAACCACTACTCCACTCTCTTCCGATGCTTTTGGCGAGATATACTCAATATCGGCAATAAGCTCTACATCGCTCAAGGCACCAATTGTGATTTTTGCCCTATCGTTTTCTTTGATTTTGCCAATTTCGGTCTCGTCTATATTTCCCACAAACTGCATATCGTTAAGATCGGCAATCGAAGCGATAGTGGTACCATCGTTGAAAGTGTTCGACATAATTACCGAGTTACCAACTTTTACTGGTACATCTAGCACCATACCCGTAACAGTGGCTCTCACCTGTGTGTTACTTACTTTCGCTGAGCTACTAAGAATACCTTTTTCTATAATTTCTAGGCTATTTTTTGAGCTTTGCAACTGCTCGATGGCTTGTAATTTAGCGTTTTCCACCTCCTCAAACTCTTCGAGAGTAGATACTCCTTTTTCGTAAAGAGCCTTTACACGGTTGTAGTTGCGTTCTGCCTTTTCAAGCGATATTTGAGCCATTTTTACCGATGATTCGGCATTGCTAAGCTGCCCCATCTCTGGTATAACCTTAATTGTGGCAAGAATATCACCTGCTTTTACCATCTGCCCCGCCTGACACGATATTTTTGAGATAATCCCCGAAATTTGCGGTTTAATAAGCACCTCATCACGTGGTGAGATATTACCTGTTGCGATGGTCGTGTTGATAATTGTATCGGTGCGTGCCTCCAGAGTGTTGTAGGTGACAACTGCTGGCTGCGAATTTTTCCAAAGGTAGCCGATAGTACCCATAAAAATTAGTACAAACAGCACAACCGCTAAGATTTTAAAAAACTTTTTCATATTTTTTTGTTTTAATTATTTTTTGCAGGGGAGTTCATCAAACCAAATCATTAATAATTTATCATTTATAATTTATTTACTCTTCTCGAATTGCATCCACCGCCTTAATACGAATAGCTCTCGAGGCTGGAATAATGCCTGCCAAAACACTGCTAACGAGCACTATTCCGACCGAAATCATAGCAATATTCATCGTTACCATAATTCGTGGCTCATCAGCTGCATCGCTAACTATCGAAAGTAGTGCGACACTAAAGGCAAGTGCCAAAACTCCAGTTATAAAGGTCAGCACGAAGCTCTCCGCCATAATCTGAGAGATAATATCACAAGGTGTAGCACCGATAGCCCTACGAATACCAATCTCTTGCGTTCGCTCCTTTACCACTATCAACATAATATTCGACACACCCACAACTCCGGCTAATAAAGTGCCCAACCCAACACCCCAAATCAGAATTTCAATACCCAAAAAAAGGTTGTTGTACAAGACAAATAGGTCGGACATATTAAACATACTAATCGCCTTATTATCATCTGGTGAAATTTCGTTAAGAGCATAAAGTCGCTCCTTTACATCCTGTTGAACCTGCTCAATATCGGCATTATCGTCAGCAAGTAGGCTAAAATACCACACCCTATCGGCTATATTATACTGTTTTTTTGCTGTAGATGAAGGTATTGTTATAGCATAATGGTTGTAAAACATACTCTTACTACTTGGTTTAGTCACCCCCACCACCAAAAAATGACTTGAGCCGATAAGCACCTGCTCACCAACAGGGTCGACACCCTCATCAAAGAGTATTTGGTAGCTATTTTCACTTAAAACACATACTCGACGAGAGCGTAGAACATCTAACTCATTGATATATCGTCCATAAACTATATCTACAGGTGAAATTTCGGTAGAAGATGGGAGAGCACCCAGAATTTGAAAATTATTGGTAGATTTTTCACCGTAAACCACCTCTTTATTCCCAGCATGTATATCGTAAGCGGCAACTTTGACCCCCATAACCCTATCGTTAAGGTCGGAAACCTGAGCGAAAGTTGGGAACCATGTACGCCCTTTGCTATTGCCCTTATAGGGGATAGAGGTTTTTTCTACATTTATCATCGAGACATTGCTAACACCACTACCAATATCCATAATTATATCTTTAAAGCCATAACCTACGCTTAGCATCACCACCAGTAAAGTGACTGCTCCGAATACACCTATCGCTGTAATAAAACTTCGTGCTTTATTGCGTGATAGCGTGCTCCATATCTCCTCATAACGATCTGTATCGAATATTTTCATCTCTTTATTTTTTTGAAATGTTATAAAACACACTATTTATTATAACGCATTGCATCAATGGTTTTTAATCGAGAGGCTCTACGAGCTGGGATATAACCAGCTATGATACCTGCTATGATTAGTACTACGGTTGCAATTATTGCGGTAGTCATATCGACATAAGGGTCTTTAAATAGCTCAATATTGCCAAGCATCTCATTTTTAGGCATATCAACCATAAACATCGCAACAATATCGCCAACAGCACCAACAGCAAGCGAGCCAAGTAGTAGCCCTATATACCCAAAAACTGTAGTAATAGCCACCGCCTCAATCAGCACTAGGCGCACAAGCGACTTGGGTGTTGCCCCCATAGATTTGCGTATTCCAAACTCAAAAGTACGCTCTTTTACTGTGACAATCATAATGTTAGAGACACCGATAATACCGATAGTCAAAGTGCCAGAGCCAATAATCCACAAAAATAGTTTAATATACAAAAATATCTTTTGAATCTCTAAATATCCCTCAATTGAGCTGTAGGTGTAGATACCTGAGCGGTCTGCTTTATCAAAATGGAGACGGTCGGCAAGCAGATTTTTAATTTTTCGCTCTAAAGCCTCATTCTCTTCTAAGCTGTAGACTCCCTCGACCACCAATTTCAGAGAACCAATACCATTTTCGGCTTGGGTGCGGTAAAGAGTATTGAAAGTTGTGATTGGAACGTATAAAAGAACATTATCGCTACTATATTTTAGCTTTGCAATGCCCACAACCTTATAGTTAAGCCCTCCAATTGTTAGATTTTGACCGATTGCACTCTCATTTTTTGCGAAAAATAGGTCGGCTGTATATTGGTTAATAATCACAACTTTTCTGCTAGATTTCATATCAGCAGAAGAAAAATTTCGTCCCTCCAAAATCTCAATATCTTCTATTTCGCTAAAATTGGGAGTCACTCCTCTTGTAAAACCGTTAACGCTATTCTCTTTTCTATTTACTGGGGTTGAACTACCATAAATTGTGGCGGAATAATCGACAACATTATCAAGATTTTTTACCAAAAAGTCGGCATCTTCCAAAAAAAGCCTCAATTTACGACCCTTTTCGTATCCTCCGTATGGAAGCGAAGTGTAGCCTGCATTTATATTTATAGTGTTGATATTTACATTGCCAAAATTCTCTAAAACACCATTTTGCAGCCCATTCCCCGAACCTAAAAGTATCATTAACAGAAAAATACCCCATGCCACTGAAAACCCAGTTAGCGCAGTGCGCAGCTTATTGTGCCTTATCGAGGATAGTATTTCGTTTATTAGCTCTTTCATAATTTAATTCGTAATTCATAATTCATAATTCGTAATTCGTAATTGCGGAGTTCTAAGTAGGGTAAAATAATTATTGGTGTATTTTTAATAGTGCTATTGGAGATGAGATTTTTTGCTATTGAATCGAAAATATAGTGGTTCTATATTGAGATTTAATAGTGAAAAATATCGCTCCAAGAGTGCTATTAAGAATATGGCAATAATTGTTTTACACTACTTAATACACTGTAATTATGCATTATGCATTATGAATTATGAATTATTCATTTTGCATTTTGCATTGACTCAACGGAGTCAATCACCCCATCCTTAAAATTAATAATTCGGTCGGTTTGCTCAGCAATTTCACGTTCGTGAGTTACAAGTATCATTGTCATACCAGTTAGGTTTACCTCTCTAAGTAGCTTCATAACCTCAAGTGTGTTAACACTATCTAATGCACCTGTAGGCTCATCACCCAAAATAATATCGGGCTTTGTAATAAGCGATCTAGCAATGGCAACCCTCTGTTTCTGTCCGCCCGACATCTCGTTTGGCATATGCAAAGCCCAATCCTTTAAACCCAAAACATCCAGATACTCCATCGCCATCAAGTTACGCTTCTTTCGAGAAACTCCCTGATAGTAGAGCGGCAAAGCCACATTCTCCATCGCATTTTTATAGTTTATAAGATTGAAAGATTGGAAGATAAAACCAATCATTCGGTTACGATAGGCTGCAGCCTCCTTTTCCGACGGATTGTCGATTAATTTTCCAGCCAAATAGTATTTCCCGCTATCGTAGCTATCCAAAATTCCTAAAATATTGAGAAGAGTAGATTTACCAGAACCCGAAGCACCCATTATCGACACCAACTCACCCTTTTCGATATTCATCGAAACACCCTTTAATACATGCAGCAAAGCACCGTTATTGTAGGTTTTGTGTATGTTTTCAATATTTATCATAATTATAAAAATTTTGTGGTAAAGACTAATCAGTAGATATTGCAACTATTTAAGCCGATTAAATATTCTTACTTTGCAAATATATGTATTATTTTATTACTATGCAATACATACTAGCAAAATATTCAAAAAATTATCTGTTATATACAACAGATAATTTCATTTTATATTACTATTTATTTGATTTTCAACAAAAAAGAGTTTTTAAAAAATATTTTTTAAAAACTCTTTTTTTACTGAAATTTTTGATAGTCTTGGAAGTGGAGCAACAGTCCCACCACCATTCCATAAGATTTTCGACCCTCTG
Source organism: Rikenellaceae bacterium (assembly GCA_044433365.1). Lineage (GTDB taxonomy): Bacteria > Bacteroidota > Bacteroidia > Bacteroidales > Rikenellaceae > CAMQVM01. Next base: position 1,350 of record JAWXTR010000114.1, on the reverse strand, counting down.
CGACATTATTGCTTTTAAGAAAAATATCGTAAATTTTGCTCTGTGCTTTACCTAAAGTTTCGCTATAAAGCTCTCTATTATGCTCTATTTCTGATTTGTATAGCTCAATTATACGACTATCTATAGTTTGAAAAATTTGGCTATACTCATTTTCATCTACCATTGCGTAGAGAGAGCTGAGCATATAGCCCATTAGAGAGTAATAGCCACTAAAGCGTATAAATGGCTCATCGGTAGAGTTACACGCGATAAAACCTATAAAATTTGCCTCATCTTCAGATGTTACACCGCTTTTATGCGCCGCTTCATGAGCAAAAGTAAACGGTTTTGAAACCTCGAAAAGTGATTTTCGGATGTGGTATTCACCGAAAAATGGATTGAAATAGCCACTAACCCCCACTTTTTCCATCAATCTATTGCTTATCATTGGTTTATAGGCACCAATTGTGGGGTTTGTAAGCGAAAAATCTAAAGCAAAGTTATCATAACTTCTTAATATTTTTGACTTATCTAAATCGGTAAATTCTCTTCTTAAAAAATTATTTTTAAGAGAGTCGTCGGCTGTAAAACCCAATAAATATAGACTATTTAACCGCTTAAAATAATCGGAGGCATACTCTTTTAGCTCCTCTTTAGTGAACTCTCGTGGCACTACATTTGCACGGATAAAAACCGAATCACGATAGTAGTTTACACCCCACGAAAAGCTAAAACATATATATATTGCGGCAGAAATAGCTATAATATAGCCCACTTTTCGCCAAAAATTTAATTTTAAAAAAAGAACAACGATAAGAGAAAGTAGCGAACATACCACAAATAAATCACCAATAGAAAAGGGGAAAATAGAGTTGAAATGAGTAGAAATATTGGAAAATTGAGGGTAAATAGTCGTAGCGTACCACTCTCCAGCCCTAGTTCGTACCGCTATTGCCAACACTATTAGAAAAAATTCTATATATAAAATTATTTTTAACTTATCTTTTTTCATCTTTTTTTTACAAATATAATAATTTTCTATTTTGAAGCCAATTAATCATGTAAATAATCGCTCTTTATATACTTAACAACTGTTTGAACATTATTATAGGATAGTTCTAAAAAAGCTCTCAAAATTCAGAATTTATAACTATATTTTATCTTAATTTTATTTTTATTTTAATTATAAAAATTTACTAACTTTGTAGTGCATATAAGTAGTGTAAAACAATTATTGGCATTGATAATAATTAAAAACTCCTCTTAACACATTTTTTATGAAGAATTTTTTCAAATATTTCATACTCATGCTATCTGTTGCTATGGGTATTATGGCATGTAGTAATGCCGATTTAGAGGGTAACTCCACCC
>JAWXTR010000113.1:0-8345 GCA_044433365.1 Rikenellaceae bacterium | reverse complement strand
TTATATCACTAGGTGTTGTAGATGCACAGGCACAAAGATACCTCCCTAAAATGTAGGGGAGTTCTAATAATTGGTTTTATTCGATTTTTTATTTTGAGGTTTTAGATTTGGATTTTGCAAAATGTTAACGTAGCGGTGCTTACGTAAGCATTTTGTAAAATTCAAAGATGAAGCCTCAAAATTAAAAAGCGTTAAAATCCAATTATTAGAAGTTCCCTGAGCCATTGGGCTTAGAGCAGGAACGGTAGATGGGTTTAATAACCCTAATGACTCCTATATAGGTGGAGCTTTCTCAATCTATACAAAGAACCAAAATAGATGGATATATGGTGTCGAATATCTAGCAAAGGAGTATAAATACAAAGATATATACATCCCTAAAGCACAATTTACAGCAGAAGTCGGGCACTATGTAATGTTTCTATCCGACCAATCAAAAACACTTTTTGTCAGCTTTGGTGGTTCACTTATGGGTGGTTATGAAACGAGTAATTGGGGTGATAAGCTCCTTTATGATGGTGCAACACTTAAAAATAGAGATGGTTTTATTTACGGTGGTGCTGTCTCCTTAGAGGTAGAGATATATTTAACAGATAATATAGTCTTACTTCTCGATGGTAGAGAGAGACTGCTTTGGGGTAAAACTATTAACCACTTTCATAATCAATTAGGTGCTGGGTTGAAATTTATTTTGTAATAATCATTAAATCAGCAGTAAAAACAAATAATATATTGGCGTAAATTATAAGAATGAAATTATGCAAAAACTAAAAAAAATAGCAACAGTAAGTCTGCTGCTTTTGTTGTCGTTTTCATGTTCTAAGGAGATTACAACATCTTCTAATAACAGTGATAATTTAGCAGATGAAACAAAGAGCGAAAAGGTATTTCAATTATCACTTTCCTCACCTTTATCTATTAATACACGAGCATTTTTTGATGATACTTCATCCTTAGAGTTGTGGGAAAAGGAACCAAAGGGAGTCTCTTGAAACTGAATTTTAACGCTTTATAATTTTAAGCAGCCATCTTCCAATTCTAAAAAAATAAGTAGTAGGATCCACTACAACTTGTTTTTTTAGAATTGAAATCTGACCACTTAAAATCATAAATCGAATAAAATCAGTTTTAAGAACCTCCCTTGAGAGGTGTCACTGTTTATCTATAAATATGACCCTGATAGCGGAGAGGATATATTTGCTGATAGAAAGGATTTGACTCAAAGTGAGATTAATAACTTACGTACCACCTTTGCAGTTGCCGATTTAGAGGTTGGTGATGAGATTAAGATTCTAGCCACTGCAAATATCTCTATACCTCAAAGTGTTACAGAGATGGAAGAGGTGCAGATGGCAATGTTTGGTGTAGAGATTACCGACTATAATGGAACATTTAATCAGGTGACAACTGGTGCACTACGTAGTGAGGGGTTTGCAATGTTTGGTGAAGCAGAAGCGACTATTTCAGATAAGGGATTTACACCTATTGATTTATTGCTTATTAACTTATGTTCCAAAGTGTCGTTTAAGCTATCACTTTCCGATACCTTCTCTGAGAAATACCCTGGCAATGTAAGGGTAAATAACATCTCTGTTAGAAATACTCCAACCACACTATACGATCTCTTCTCAGGAAATATATTAGACTACTACCATCTTCAAGAAACTGTTGCACTAGATAATATTTACCAAAATCAATTCTATCTGTTTTATAGTCAACCCACTTTTACGGTAGATGCAACTTATGATATAGATGGCGATTTTACAACCAAAGATGACCAAACACCTATGAAGTATAAAATAGAGATAAAAGATGAGTATGGAAGTAACGTAAACTTAGAGCCATCAACATATTGGCGAATAAATGGTAAAATCAATGGTCTTAACGGCACAGGTGTAGTCTTGTCGATAGTTAGCGGTGATTGGATGAGCGCTAAAAGCTATGATATAGAGCTTTAAAGAGAAATATAAAATATAAATGATTAACCGCCACAGATGTGGCATAAAAAAGTAGAAACATTATGAAAAAATTCTTTTTTTCAGCAGCTATTGCAGCTGCACTATTTGCATCATGCGATAAGAATGATGGTGACTCAATTACAAAACCAGTAGAGGGAAGTATTGTAAATCTATCTTTTGTAGATAGCAATATTACACGAGCATTTTTTGACGACTCAGCCGCATCAGAGCAGTGGGAAACAGGGTTGACAAAGGTGACAATCTTTGCCTTTAACTCTGCTAACGATGAGTTAATCGTGCGAAGAGATTTAAACGAAGAGGAGATTGCAAATCAAAAAACTAAATTTGCTCTACCTGGCACTTCAGTAGATGATGTTGTAGATATTGTTGTTGTGGCAAATAGCAATATCAGTCAAGATATTGTAACGCTAGATGCTCTATCGCAAGTAATGGAGAGCAATCTATTAGAGTATAACGGCACTTTTGATGAGGTTAGCGGTAGCTCAAAACGTGAAGCAGGCTTTGTTATGACAGCTTGTAATGAGGTGACAGTAGAAGATGGTACAACCCAAATTCAGGCAGCTCTTGAACGTACAGTTTCAAAAGTAGCGATGCAACTAGCGGTCTCAGATAAGTTCAAGAAAATCTACTCAGGCGATGTACGTGTAGATAATGTTGTTGTAGGCAATACTCCATCTTCATCAACTCTACATAAAAGTTTTCAAACAGAAAACAGCCTAGGAAAGGACTTTTCATTTACTCAGCAATCTAACAAGGAATCAACCAACTACCAAAATCTATTTTATATCTATGAATCAGAGACTCCAACCACTCAGGAGAATAGAGTAAGCCTTACAATCAATGCAACATACGATATGGATGGTGACTTTGAGACTACTAACGACCAAACACCCATTACATACAACCTAACTATTGAAGATGAAGATAATATCACTAAAATCGACAGAAATAGCTATTACAGAATTAACGGATCTATTGATGGTTTAGATGGTTCGGATGCTTCGCTAAGTATCACCGTTTCAGATTGGGCTATTGTTGCCAATAAAAACATCGGTTTAGGTCAGTAGGTTTAACTGAATACCAACTTAGAAGTCCTATCGAAAAATAGGACTTCTAAAAATTTCAAGATATTTCAATCTCTATTTCAAGCAATTTCAAAATCTAAAGTCAATGAATTGTATAACAAAATTTACTGCTATTATAGCACTGTTTCTAACCATATCGTGTTCAAAAGATGAGAATATACCTATCGAAAATAGCAAAGATAGCTCAACTACAATATCTATTTCGTTATCTGAGGATGATGCAACACGTGCCTTTTTTGACGACTCAGCCGCTTCCGAGCCGTGGGAAAAGGAGCTAAACATAGTGACCGCTTTTTTCTTATTTTATTCACAAGATGATGTAGAAAACCCCATCTTCATAAGAAAGGATTTTACAGAGCAAGAGATAGCTCAAAAAAGTGCATTAATAACAATAGATGAGGCTAAAGAGGGTGATGCGTTGTATGCTCAAATTGTTGCAAATGTAGAGTATTCTGGAGATATTGAGGATATTAGCGACGTTAGACCGCTGATGAATGAAGTTGGGATAGATGAATATAACGGTACTTTTGCACAGGTAGCTTACGACTCTAAAAGAGAAGATGGATTTGTCCTTTCAGGCGATAGTTTTGTTCCAATAGAGGGTGATGAAACTCAAATTAATATTGAGCTAAAAAGAGGTGTAGCAAAAGTTGCTATTAGAAGCTCAATATCTGATAATTTTAATAATCCTGATTATTATAGTGGTTCGATTAGAGTAGATAGCATAAGTATCTACAATCCTCTAGGATTTTACGAAACTGAGAAGTATTACCACACTCAAGCATCACACTACTCAAATGGGTTTTACGACAATCTATTCTATCTACAACAATCAAACACCTCAAAGTTTACAATCTGTGCAACATACGACAAAGATGGTAACTTCTCAACTACCGAAGATTCACAACAACTCAGATACCCCTTTACGATAGATACTCCAGAGGTTTTGCCAAATGAATATTATAGGATAAACGCCAAAATCTGTGGATTAAACAGAGAAGATACCGAGCTATCTTTTAAAGTGATTGACTGGGATAAGAAAGAGGATCAATCAACTGATATAGGTTAACCGAAAATAACAATTATGAGATATTTATTATCATTAATACTTTCTATATTAATACTATTTGCATCTGTTGGATGTAGTAAAGATGGGATAGAAAAGAGCGAAAATAGTGAGAAGTTAGAGACACCAATCTCTTCTACATCAGCTGTAAGTTTTAATCCATATACACTATCGGTAGATATAAATACAAAGGGTTCGATACTTCCTTCATCAGATGAAAACAGGGTCGAAAACTATAATATCTACTGTTATAATGAGAAAAGTGGCAGGAGAGTTCACCACTATATTGATAGTAGCAACCCTATCGAGCTTCGTCTCGATAATGGTGATTGGGAGATATATGTTATTGCTAATAACTATGAAGATATGGGTAAGATGGAGCGTGATGAATTGATTGATTATAAGGTTGATATTGCTAGTGATGATGATATAACAAGTAATGGCTCACTTATTATGACTCATTATAGTAGCGTTACCATTACCGAGGATATCTCTATCCCACTAGCATTAAAACGACTTGTTGCAAAGGTTAATATTAATCTTACAAAGTCAAGCATTGCTAAATATTATGATATTAAAAAATGCGAAGTATTTAATGCGCCAACAAGCTGCAATCTATTTAAAGAGAATTTATTGGATAGTAGAGGGATAAGTTTTGAAGATAACGATTTATCTTTCTACTGCTTTGAGAATATGCAGGGGGTAAAATCAAATATTACTGACCCTAAATATAAGGCTGATATATATGCACCATCAAAAGCAACCTATGTCGAGATAACAGCTCAGTCGTCTACTCATGATATTGTATATAGGTATTATCTTGGAGCTAATACTACGAGTGATTTTAATATTGCTCGAAATAATCAATATGATATTGATATAAACATTAGTGGTATAAGCTCTAGCGACTTGCGTGTTGAAGCAACTAAAATTCCTACGGTGACAAATCCTAAACCTGAGCCTGACCCTGATCCCGACCCTGATCCAGTTTATGAAATTAGGGTATATAATCAAAAAAATATTACTCTAAATTATGAGAAACAAGATGGATGGATTATAGAGTTTGAATCAGGAACTGAAACAGATGTAGAAATTGACTTTATAACCACAAATACCAGTTCAAATAAGGAGAGTTTCAATTTTGCAGGCTATCTATTTCTAAATGACTATTTTAATGATGTGGGCAGTGATTGGAATATAATATTTCATCTTATGAGGAGTGTAAGCGGAAGTGTGGCGATACTTACCGATTTAGAAGATGGTTTTTATACACAACATAGTGTTGCAAAAGTTAAGACAAATACTAAATACCGTTTGCAATTAGTCGGTAGTCAATACACAGGCAATCCTTCATCATCACACACAATTAGAGTATATATGAATAAAGGAACTGCAAATGAGAAGTATAAAGATTTGTATCTTACCGTAAATCCGTAAAGTTATAGTTATATAGGCAACTTCTAAAGTTTATAGAATGAAAAAATTAATAATATTAGTAATCTTCTGCATCGCTTCTTATAGAGTCTCAGCACAATATAGTGCTGTTAGGATAAACACTTTAGCCTTAGCCGTAGGGTGTTTAAATGTTGGAGTTGATACAGCGGTGGGGAAGAAAACATCTATTGATATATCTGCTATCTGGTCACCTCTACTAAACCATAGCACCGCCTTTTCAGGTGGTGTTAGGTTTTGGAGGTTTGAACCAAATGTAGGTTGGTTCTTAGCTGCAAACTCTACAACTTCTAATTTTAAAATTGATAACAAAAAAGGGTGGACCACTGGTTTAGGCTGCTCATTAGGATATAGTTGGATTCTTTCAAGAAGATGTAACTTTACATTAGAGGGAGGTTTGGGGGTCTACTTCCTAAAAGATAGATGGCTTGTAGCTGATACTTCGCCACTAGATGATATAATCATTCGTCACCGAGAGAGGTTTATGCTTCTTCCATCAAAGTTAGAGGCCTCTTTCTCTTATCTATTTTAAATATGGAAAAGTATATTATAATATTAGCAGTGTTGCTACTATTTGGTAGCTGCGCAGTAACCTCACGACTAGAACGCAGACAGATTGGTGCAGATGTAAAGTTTATCCCAAAGGAAGTGGAGATTAAAAAAGCTGCTGAACATAAGGCACTCTTCAAATTGGAGAAAGATAGCACAAACTACTATTTAGTACCCTCAATTACCACCGATGATGGTGAGCAGATTATCTCGTTAGAGATGGAGGAGGTGGTAGTAGTTTCAAAACTACGTGTACTCCCTGAGCGAAAGGGTAAAATTTCGATAGATTTTGTAATTACACTTCCAAAGGAATTACAAGGTAGTTGTCAATCAATAACTGTTACCCCTCTGCTGCATAAAGTAGGGGAGACTATCTCACTAGAGGATTTATCTATTCGTGGAGGTCTGTTTGATAAGGTTCAAGATCGTAACTATTGGCAATATCAACAATATGTAAAGATGTTCAAGCCCAATGCAATAGAAGAGCAGAGAGCGTTTGAGAGGTTTGTAAAATATCCATACCCTAAAGGTGTAAGACTAGACTCAATTGTCGAAAATAGAAGCTCGCTTTCTTACTACTACACACAAGAGGTGTCGACAAAAGGTGAGGGTAAGAAACTACTTGTTACACTTCAAGGTAGAGTCAACGCCCTAGATGGTAGTTACTACAAACTTCCCCCTAGTGATACACTAGAGTATAGCATCTCTTCGATGTTAAACTTCGTCGACCATACTACTCGCTATATAACTAAAGTTGTAGAGAAGTATGCGGTGGTTAATGATAAAAACTATCTTTCGTTTAATTTGGCAAGTAATGAGGTGATTGATACTCTTGGTGATAATAAGATACAACTTAACCGCATTGAAACTCTTATGGACCAACTTATTAATCAATACGAATATCATGTAGACTCCATCGTTCTTACCGCCTCAGCTTCACCAGAGGGTAGCTACTCACTAAATGAAAAGTTGGCAAAAGGACGAGCATTATCTCTGAAAAACAAACTGATTAATCGTTTTGGTAGTGATGTAGATACTTTAATCACTGCAAGATGGGTAGCTGAAGATTGGAAAGGATTAGAAAATCTTATCTCTAGTTCTAAACTTAGAAATAGGGATAATATTCTAAAGATTATAGCAGATAATCCTAATCCCGATAGTAGAGAGTATGCTCTTAGGGTGAAATTCCCTAAAGAGTATGCCTATATAAAAGAGGAAATTTACCCTCAGCTTCGCTCAGTGAGTTTTAAATATGATTTACGTAAAGTTGGAATGCTAAAAGATACTATTCATACAACCGAAGTAGATACGATGTATCATAAAGGGGTGCAACTTCTTGAGCAGCGCAAATACCGAGAAGCATTTACGATACTAAATGACTATAAAGACCATAACTGTGCACTTACGATGATGTCATTAGGCTATGATAAAGCTGCTTATGATATACTTAGTAGTCTGACTCAAAACGATATGACCTACTATCTACGTGCGATTCTCTGTTCACGTTTAGGGTATATAGAGGAGGGGCGAAAATGGTTTTTAGAGTCCTGCAATTTAAATTCCCGTATGGAATTTAGAGGAAAGCTCGATCCCGAAATATCAAACCTTTTAAATAGCGAAAGATAATGAAAAGATTGTTAACATTTAGCCTTAGCATTGTAGCTCTATCAAGCTGCACAAAACTACACGAAGATATTTACGATAAGCACATAAAACGCCCCCAAATAGATGTCGAACTAGAACGCCCTCAGTGGGATTCTATCCCTCAGATTAATGGTGATTTGGAGTTTGAGGTTGTTCGTTAAAAATATAAACAATTAAATTATGAAAAGATTAAAACCGATATTATTTACTCTGTGCCTATCTGCTGGAGCTGCTCTTGTAGTCTCTTGTAATGATAAAATAGAGGTGCAACAAGCCTATGATTTTTCGCTTGAAACAATGCCTTTGAAAGATGAATTATTTAAAGGAGAAACTGCAGAGATACGTTGCAAGTTAAACCGAGAAGGTAATTATAAAGATGCTACATTTACTATTCGTTATTTTCAAACTGATGGCAAAGGTGAACTACGTATGGATGATGGCACAATATTTCTATCTAATGATAGCTACCCTTTAAATGCTGAGCAGTTTAGACTTTATTACACTTCACACTGTGATGAGCAGCAATCCATCGACATCTATATCGAAGATAATTTTGGACAGAAAAAGAAA
>JAWXTR010000112.1:0-8438 GCA_044433365.1 Rikenellaceae bacterium | reverse complement strand
GAGTAACAAATTCAAACAATAAATTTGCATATCCAAAAAAAATCCTTACCTTTGCAAAGCAAAAGCAAAAAACCATGCCCGGATGGCGGAATTGGTAGACGCGTTGGTCTCAAACACCAATGAAGCAATTCGTGCCGGTTCGATCCCGGCTCCGGGTACAAAAGGTAACTAATAGTCAATTAGTTACCTTTTTTGTTACATTAAATGTTATATTAAATGATTTTGAACTGCAAAATCATCTTTAATTTACATAACAAAAAAAGAGCAACAGAAAACCCATTGCTCTTTTTTTAAAATAATGCCAACTTTCGAGTAACACTCACCATTACCCCATTATTACCATTTAGCCCTGCCTGATAGCCGACCTCAAAATTCCAATTATTTTTTGAGTACTCTAGTGCTATCGCTGCTGCTATGTCGGTTGTGTTAGAGTAGATGCAGCTGCTGATGGATGCGTTTAGGCTCCAGTGGTTTGGTGGTTCTTTTATGATGGTTGTAGTGTTGCGATTAAACATTTCCACGGAGGTAAGTTTTACATCGTACCCTTTGGCTTTAATCTTATATAGGCTATCCTGCTCAAAAGTGTACTCTTTAATAGGAAGGTAAACAGGAATTTTTGTTGTGATGGTATCTCTCAAGGTGTCTGCTTTTGTGAGATAAACGATTTTTGTTTCGATACTATCAATTTTGATTGGCGGTAGAGGGGAGTCAATTAAAACAGTGTCTATTTTTGTTACTGTCTCTGTTTTTATTTCGACCTCGCTCTGCTTTGTGCCGAGCCAATAAGACCCAGCGCAAAGCAGTAGGAGTAATCCTATATATAATACTATCTTACTCATCCCAATTAACTATTTTGTTTCCGTTATGAGCTAAAGAACCGTAGCGGATACCATTTAATCTATTTAGCCACCCTCTTAAAAACACCTGTTGTGAGGGGTTGTTGGCCGCCAACCTTTTAAAGTGAGCTTCTCTACTTTTCCAAAGCTGCGCAAATAAGGCTTTAGGCTCTGCGCTGTTTATCGCTCCTAATGTTTGGGGTCCTACTATACCATCTTCGGTTAGACCTAAAACTCGTTGAGTAAATTTAATACCCCACGTTCCCGAAGCCCAAACCCAATCTACTATGAGATTGGCGATTGATTGATTATTGATGTAATCGGCTTTAGCTCTATCCCAATACATTGTTTTAAGTATGTCGATTACCTTTTCTTTCGTAAGAGCTTGTAAACGTTCGACTGTCGGTCTTGGATAGCCTTTTTTTCTACAATAATACTCATAGGTTTCTAGTGTCACACCCATGTTTGTCGCACCGCCTCTATCGTTTGGGTGGTCTACAAAACCTCCCTCCCATGATAGGATAAAAGGTGCTAAAATTTCCATTTTTGCCATTTTCAAAATGATTTTTAAGTTTGAAATTCCATTTTTAGCGTAAAAATTACGCTTTTTCGCCTTTTTCGTGATTTTCAGATTGATTTTCCTCGATTTTCTCAGGTTCAATAATATCCATCTTCTTGCCAAAAAACTTAAAGACGTTTACCCTCATGCTTTGTCCTTTACTCTCAAAGTAGTTAGAGAAACATGAATTAATTTCACAACCGAAAATAACTAGTAGGATTATCAGTGGAAGCAAAGGCACGTGGAAAGGCTCGCCAAATGCTTGTCCTATTACCCCTGCTAGAAGAATCCAACAGGTGTAATCGACAATTTTATTTACAGTTCTGCGAATAGCTCTCGAAAATCTTACTACCTCACCTCTTTTCTTTGCTGCTGACACTCCAAAACGGAGGTCGACAAAAATAATCACAAAAGCTGCGATTAAAATCCATTTTAGCGGAGTGAAAAACTCTGCTAGTAGCGCAATTACGCTAAATTGTGATGCTTTTTCAGTCATTGTTTAATATCTCCTCTAAATTATTGATTTCTGTTCTTAATGCTTCTGCATCACTTATTACCTCGTTAACATCGTATGGTAATGGCTCGCCCTTAAACTGAGCTTCGCCTATTTTGCGCCATTTGTAGTCGCTGTCGGTGAGCTGTTGTTTTTTGGATTTGATTTTGTTTTTAATTTTACATACATCTAAAATAACCTCATATTTAAAAGCAATTTTATCCCCATTGTCATACAGTTCCTTGGTTATTATTTGGTTTTCATCACAGCTCATTTCTGGTGGGTCTGTGATGTCTAATTGTTTCCATGGTGAACCTATTTCCGCTAACTGCTCTACTTCAGAGATAGTTATACTTATTGTTTCACCTTCAAACACCTCTTCCTTTGTGATTGGGTTTAAGGTTTGTGTGTTTAAAACACCATCTTCATTAAAATACCCTATAATTACCATTTTTCAATATTTATAATTTAATAACAAATCCCACCTACTTTTGACAATACTACCCAAGAAAAAGTATCTGTGGTATTCTCTCCCCCATAAGCGTCTAAACCGTTTCCATCAACTCTCATTATTTCAAGGTAGCCAGAAGCATTGGTGGTGCAGGCAAAGGTTGGGTATATGCGAGAATAAGTGTCTTCGGTTAAATCGACAACATATCCAGAAAATTTTATTTTACCATACGCCATAGGTGGGGACATTTGAGTAAAGTATACTTTTACAATCGTTCCAATAGACACTGCGGTATTAAAGATAGTGTAAATCTTGCCTATTGAACTATATCCAAAAAGCAAATGACTACAACTCAAAGAGTATATATCTGTAGATGTAGATACATCTGAAATGTTTGTTAAAGCAACACCTATGCTTCCTGTTACTGTAACATCACCCACAATCTCTGTAACCACTAAGTTTTCAATAGTAGCTTTTTCCGCTAACAGTAAATCAGTAGCAACACTTTCAAAAGATGCTCCAAAAGAGTTCCATGATGATGTAGTAGTTGGTGTAACACCACTAAAATAACCACTGCTATTTGCAGCAGAAGCATCTCTACGAGCAACATAATAACTACTACCGTACTTAACCGCATCTACACGTGTATCGCATCCGTAATAAGTTTTAGATGAACTGTAAATTCCTCTATAGACCATTACAGGTGCAGCTGCACCATCTTGACCATCCGCACCATCCGCACCATTTACACGCACAGGCGTAGACCATGCAGTGTACATGCCCCCCGAAGCTGATTTTTTAGCGTTAATCATCCATAGATATTGATAATCTCCTACAGATGGTATTGTAGTAGTCCATCCGCTAGGGGCGTTAAGCCAAGAGCTACTCAAAGTTGGAGCAGTGGTAGTAGAACCATTAACAGCGTATCTGAACTCAAAATAACTACCATCCGCACCATCTTGACCATCCGCACCATCCGCACCATCTTGACCATTAGCACCATCATAGGCGTATTTGCTCCATAGAGCAGGTGTAGAAAACGAACCCCAAACACCATCAGACTTTTTACGCTGCGAAATCCACTCATAGTCGTATGTAGATGTTACCCCTGTTGGGTCGTCACTCCATCCGCTAGGTACATAATCATCTGTTTGGCTGGTTGCAGGGGTAGATGGAGTAGAACTAGAAGTAGTACGTTTAAATATATATTCATGGTCAGTGCCATCTTTACCATCAATACCATCTGCGCCCTCAGCTACAACTTTCCAATATTCAGTATTTGTAGGTAGCTTTCCTACGCTCGGAACATCGTTAATGTACCGATATGTAGATGTTTTATTTTCTACTGTATACGTTACTTCATCCCCTTTATAGTACGGATATGTGGCGTTATACTCACCTCTGAAAACTCCGATATAATCTTCGTCTCCGCTTTCGCTCTGTACGATAGTGCCTTTTATACGTAATTCACCATCACCATTAACGTTAAACTTCAACTTTTCACCAAGTTTCAAAGCATCGTTAACCATATCAAAATAGCTATTACCCGAACCCGAAATAACTTTTTCGGTACGTATTTGACCTGGTAAAATCTCAGTATAACCGTACATAGTTACAAAGCTACGTTCCTCGTTGTACTCACTATTCAAAATACCAACCAAGAAATGATAATAACCTGTTTCCCCCTCAAGCTCGATAGCTGTTTCAGAGAGCAACATCTCAGCATCAGTGTTATTTTTATTGGCTTTAATAAACAGATAGTACGATTTTGTAGCATCAGTAAGAACAGCAGAGGTGTATTCGTCAACGTTCCAATATTTGTAATCTTCGGCACTGTACGAACTAGAGATAGAATTGATACCTAACGTTAAGTGTTGGATAATTCCCTCCTCACTCTCTAGTTGCTTAGTTTCACTGTTAAATGAAATATCATGAGAAACAACAGTTGGAGTGGTCATATCGTCCACGAACTGATACTGCAAACTCTCGTCACCAACTATAAGCTGCATAGTACGGATAAAAATCGGGTCGATAGCACCACTAAAGTTTAATAGAGCATCTTCGAGCATTTTAGCTGTTTCCTGTACATCCCTAAAGGTACGACGAACATAATTTACCGTATTCTTTTCGCTCTCCTTTATCTCAACCTCAGCGTTTTCAGCCTTTTTTAGAGTACTTGATACTCCTGTACCAACGACAGCATTAGAAAGGTCTAGTTCTAAGTTGTAGGGGTTGTTAATATACTCCTTTATACTTAAAATCCTCACCTGTGCACCTGTAAATTGGCTATCTGTAAAGTCAACATAACCACCCAATACTAATTTACCACCGATATTTACCCAATTGGTTTTAGCGTAAATATCGTCTACCTCTCCTGTAAATGTAAATAGTGTGTCTTTATGTTCGTGCAGATATTTACACCCCTCTTTAAACATATCCCATGATGCGCCCGATTGTGACTCGTTATCACAAATATAAGCATCAGGTAGAGAGCAGTGAAAAACAGCGTATTTATCACCAACAGCTGGTTTGTACGTTGCACTAGGCATAGGAATACCGCTATATTCTTGCTGTACAAGCTCAAATTTACGTGTTTCGTGGTCGTAACCTGTAAGAGCACCGCTACTGTTCGTTTGTATATTAAACTCTCTCGTTGCAAGCATTCCCGACTGAAAAATAACAGTCATCTCCTCACCCGAAATCAAACACTCGCTGTAATCTAGTGCATCAGGTATAGAATCGTCGATAAAGTCATAAAATTTTACCTCTCCGTCAACTTCAACCTCTACAACCTCTGATACTGTACCAATTCTTGAGGGGTAGATATGAGTGCAATCCAAACTATCCTCATTGTTAAACACTACCGCCTTGTCAGCTAAGCGGATAGATAAACCATATTGGTCTGTTACGTAGGTTTCGCCCTCGTAAACGTATGATTGATTTTTAGGTAATAGTAAGGTTTCAGAGCCATAGCTCGATGAATCAATATTATCTTCGCCCCCCTCAATATAAAGAATTTCGACAGGAAAAGCATCGTCACTTACTCTTGTCACTCCGCTTTTAAAACCCTCGCCTTTGCCGTATGCTAAAGGTAGCGGATTGCTTTTGTTGTACTCGATTTTGCCGAACGATACCGTTTTGTTGCTTAACTCGCATTCCGTATCGAAAAGGTCTGCAACTGAGCCGAACATCTCATAGCAGTTGTTGTGATTAAAGCTAAGCGATTGTGCTGTTGCTTCGATACAACTACCTACACTCCATCCGCTCTCACGCTGGTTGAGGTTATCAACCAAAAGCTGTGCAAACTCCGTAGGTGTAGCCACGTAGCTAAATTTAATCCTGCCATCTATCGGGTTGCGAACTTTATAGCGTTTAGTCCTTTCCGCATCCGAGTGAAAAGTTACGGTATATTCAAAATTACGTGTACCGTGTTTCTTAAAATCCTCTGGACGAAGCAGAGAGTAGGTTTCGTTCTTGTACTCTATCCACGCACCAATAGGCAAGTCGACAAAGGTAGGTAATGAGAAATATAGCGTTACGCTGTTATCTCCCATTATCTCCTTGTATCGGTAGCTTTTATCCTCTTGGTTTACTTCAAGGGTTGTATTGTTGTAGTTAATTATCATACACTAAATTATATATCTATCACCATAAATATCTCTGCCAATTCCACCGAGCTTATCCGCCCATTTTTCGGTGTAAAAATCGTAGTAGTTTTTAGTAAAACCGAAAATTGCATTTAGTAGGCTTGGTAATCCTATCACCAGTAGATAGAGCCAGCCGAGAGTGACCATACTCGTGTCGTTGGGTGGTTGGATTCATTGCGCTATATTCACTAGCAATGATGTAATTTCCTAAGCTGATTGCTCCACTCATTTGTGGAGCTTCGATAATCTTTACATCGTCAATAGTGTTAACGATTTTCTCTTCTGTGAAGATACCTAGCATTACGAGTGCTAGTAGGTGTTGTGGTAGTTGCCATGTATACATGGCTATTTTTTTTATTCTTTTCATAATTATTTAATTTTTCTTTTTTTAAACTTCGACCCAAATAGCAGAAACCAAATCAGGACTATAAATATTAGCATTAGGGCCTTGTATAGCTTCGTATAATTTACCCTCGAAATATCTAGTAAATCCAACCTCACTATACTCCCCATATACCCACTGGTAGCCATATTTCCCTTGATATGGTTTATATACAGCAAGCATCCCCACACTATCTGGCGTTTGACTTTCTATAGGCGTTAATGTCTGAATTACAAGATACTTAACGCCCAAATGATTTACTAAACTACCTTTGGTTAATTCTTTTCCTATGTATTCACTCCATTGAGGTACATATTGAGCTGGCAAATCCAACATCAATTCAATATCGCTTTCGATTTCCTCGAAAGTTGTTTTGTTGACAATTCTATTGATTTTTTCAATAAAATCTTTGTAATTAATTAAATTAGTCATAATTCAGTGGCTTAATTCCGAGCATTAATAATCTATCTTCGTCTGTCAAGGCTTCTTCGCACTCTTCGCACTCTACCCAACCATCAGCCGACAGAATTTCTTCTGTCGGGTTAACAATGAGGTAATCGCCAACCACGACTGAGCCTGTGCCTAGCGTTATTGTTTTTTCATTTTTTGTAAATTTCATCAAAATTTTATTTTAAATTCAACATTTGAAGCTTTACCTGCTGAGCCATTAAGCGTCTCACAATCTTCTTGAGAATAAGCAAAAGCATGCACTAATGAAGTACAATTATAGAATGCTTGATTAGTGGTATTTAATTTTACAAGTTCAGCAGAACCTAAATCTATATATTTTAAAGATTGACACCCAGAACACATCTCTTGAACACTCGTAATTTTTGCTAAGCTGCAATTACTCATGTTAATATATGTGAGATTATCACAACTCTTAAATAATTGATAGCAAGTTGTTGGTTGACTGCTTGCGCCAAGGCTATTGATAATAATAGTTGCTATTTCATCATTTCCTTTTGTAAAAGCTTTCATTTCGCTGTACGTTGTGAATTGCTCGTTAATAATTGTACTATCTGTATATGTGCCTGTTACCACATAATATCCCTCGCTAGCGTGAGGGTATGGAATGAAATTCACATTTGAAGCTTTACCTGCTGAGCCATTTAAGGTATCACAATTGTCTTGAGAATAAGCAAAAGCAGTAATTACAGACGTACAGTTATAGAATGCTTGATTAGTGGTATTTAATTTTACAAGTTCAGCAGAACCTAAATCTATATGCACCAACGACGAGCAATTGGAACATATTTGTTGTACACTTTTGACTGCCGACACATCGCAATTAGCCATTTCAATTGCAACAAGATTGCTGCAATTTTGGAACAGTTGATAGCAAGTAGTGGGTTGATTGCTGCTTGATACTCCTCTGCTATCCACAATCACTACTTTTATTTCTGTATTCGCTTTTGTGAAAGCTTTTAAGTCGCTGTACGTTGCAAACATTTCGTTGATTATCAAACCATCTGTATATGTACCTGTTACCACGTAATATGGAGGGAAAAGACCCTCTATTGTCGACATTAAATTTCGTCTCCTCATACTATTCAAATTTAGCATACATCCCAAGTTCGCCAGAGATGTTAAATTCGTAATCACCTGTTTCTATAGACACCTCTTTCGCCCATTTAATCGAGGAGGGTAGTGTTAGTGTTGTTGGAGTGCTGCCCGATGTAAACCTAAACATATATTCATCAGTAACTTCACCATCAACTAGTGAGATAGTGAGAGAAGACACCTCCCCAAAAACATATAATTTATTTGGCTGCAATAGCTGAGTTGTTGTTGTTGTTGTTGTTGCATCAACTAAAGTTATTTTTTCCGCTTTGCTCGCCAAATTAGTATTTACGTAAGTTTCTGTAGCCAACCCCTCAGTAGACGGAATAGTAATATTACTAATAGCATTGGTGACATAACTCTTAGTTGCTAAATCTACAGTTTCCATAGTCCAACTATAATCACTACTAATTGTAATGAGGGTTAAACTATTTGCCATCAACAATCCAAAGTAGAAAGAGATAACTATATTATCTCCAGCATCCTTTGCAATGGTGATAGGTACAA